>JAHEIA010000245.1 GCA_024639625.1 Chromatiales bacterium | reverse complement strand
CTTCCACTCGCGATCAGGTCGGCGATTGCCTCGGCCTGGGTGAGATCCAGTTTACCGTTGAGGAAGGCGCGCTCGCTGAATTCCCCGGGCCGGGCGAGTCGGGGGCCGCATTGCAGGACACGTTGCAGCAGGAGGTCCGTGACGACCGGGCCGCCGTGGCCCTGCAGTTCGAGCACGTCGTCTCCGGTGAAGGAGTGGGGTCCTGGAAAATACAGCGCGATGCCCTGATCGATGCTGTCTCCGCGGGCGTCGCGAAATGCGCAGAAGGTAGCTCGGCGGGGCTTCGGCAGCCGACCGAGCAGGGCCAGCGCCACCTCTTGTGCGGCGGGTCCGGAGACGCGCAGGACCGCTACGCCACCGACGCCAGGCGGCGTGGCCAGGGCCGCTATAGTGTCGCTCGACAGCATGGCGGCTGTCGCCCCGAGTAACAGGTCAGTGCGCCGCGGCAGCCTGTTCGATGCGGCGCGTGATGACCCACTGCTGCGCAATCGAAAGAATATTATTCACCACCCAGTAGAGCACCAGGCCCGCCGGAAAGAAGGCAAAAAAGATGGTGAACACGAAGGGCAGCGACATCATGATCTTGGCCTGCATGGGATCGACCGGCGCTGGATTCAGCTTTTGTTGGATAAACATCGAGATGCCCATGATCAGAGGCAGAATGAAGTACGGGTCCTTCGCCGAAAGATTATTGATCCAGAGGATAAATGGCGCCTGGCGCAGTTCGACGCTTTCCAGAAGGACCCAGTACAGGGCAATAAAAACCGGTATCTGCACCACCACGGGGAGACAGCCGCCAAGCGGATTGATCTTCTCTTTCTTATACAGCTCCATCATTGCCTGGTTGAGTCGCTGCTTATCGCTTCCGTAACGGTCTTTCAGCGCTTGGATGCGCGGCGTCATGCGACGCATGTTCGCCATCGACTTGTAACTGGTCTCGGACAACTTGTAGAAGGCGAGCTTGATCAGGATGGTCAGAAAGATGATCGCCCAGCCCCAATTGCCCAACAGGTCATGCAATTTCTTCAGCAGCCAGAACAGCGGCTGAGAAACGACGGTCAACCAACCGTAGTCAACGGTGAGCTCGAGACCGGGAGCGATCTCGGCGAGGACATCCTGCAGCTTGGGGCCGGCGAAAACCTCCGAGGAGAACACGTGCGAGGATCCATCCGGGATAGTCACCGGTTCGGAATAGATGCCGATGACATAGCGCTCGCCCGGAAGTACGTTGGAAAAGAAATGTTGCGCTGTTTCGCCCGGTGGAATCCAGGCGCCAAGGAAATAGTGCTGGATGATAGACACCCAGCCGCCCGTAACATCCAGCGCGAGCTTCTGCTCTTTCATATCGTCAAAGGAAATCTTCTGGTATTTCTCGGTCGGGCTGTAGATCGCCGCTCCGGTATAGGTGTAGATGAAGCGTTGTTTGTCCGATTCCAGAGGCGGCGTACGCTGGAGTTGATTGTATTCTCGAGCGCTCCAGGTTTTTCCGCTGTTGTTTTCGACTTCGTGCTGAACCTCGATCAAGTAGCTTCCGCGGCGCAAGGTATAGCGTTTGGTAACCTCGATCCCCGAGGGGTGTGTCCAAACCAAGGGTACTTCGAGCTGCTCCTGACCAGCCGCCAGCTCGAACAGCGGGCGCTCGGCCCGATACTGCGCCTCATGGGTCGGGGCGGTGTCCGGATCGGCCCCGATCAGGCCCGACTGGGCGATAAACAGGTTCGGCGGTGCCGGCTTCAGGAGCGGGAACTTTTCCTCGGGGGTCTTGGGATCGACGGGATAGTCCAGCAGCAGTGCGGATTTTAGATCGCCTCCTTTGGGCGAGATCCGCAGATCCAGCACATCGGTGACGACGCGGATCCAGTCTTGCTCGTCGCTGGGTGCCGCAACAACGGCGGGCGGAGCCGAGGTCCCGCTGATCTCTGGCACCGGAGCGGCAGGAACCGACGAGCCAGCAGAAAGACCGGCGGACGCGGGCACCTGTGGAGCAGGGGTTTCCGACGAAGCAGTGGCTTGGGGCTGGCCCTTCGGCGCACCGTAGTCGTCCATCCACGCCTGGTACAACAGCAGAGCCAAGAAGGCGAGGGCGAAAATCAGCACCAAGCGGATGTTATCCATGGGCGGTTCCTTTTTTTGCTTCAGGGACCGGATCGTAACCGCCTTCGTGCCAGGGATGGCAACGCCCTAGGCGTCGGACCGCTAGCCAGAGGCCGCGCGTCGGGCCGTGGGTCTGCAATGACTCCACCGCATATTCCGAGCAGCTGGGGTAGAAACGGCAATGGTTTCCAATCCACGGCCGGATCAGGTACTGGTAACAACGGACGAGAAAGATCAAGATCTGTCGCATCGTGAGTTGAGGCTTTCCCAATGACTTTGCAGCGAGCGCAGGATCTCGCGATTCGCGCGGTTATGGCTGCCCGGTCGGCTGAGTACCACGAGATCCAACCCGACGAGGAGCAATCGATTGCATCGAAAGCTTTCGCGTACCAGCCGCTTGATTCGATTTCGGTCCACCGCACGGCGCGTATGTTTGCGCGAGATGGCGTGCCCTAAGCGAGCGTAGCCAGAGCGATTGCTGCGTGCCAAGACAGTGAAGATAGCGTCTGCGCTTCTCGTCGAATGGCGGAAAACCGCACGGTACTCGGTGGCGTTGACTAACCGAAAGGTGCGCGGAAAACCTTGCGGTCGTTCCAATGCGAAGGCGGTCAGGGAGTCAGGCGCACACGACCTTTCGCACGCCGGGCGTTGATTACCTTGCGCCCGTTGCGCGTTGCCATCCGGGCGCGGAAACCGTGGGTACGTGCGCGCTTCAGGTTACTGGGTTGGAATGTTCTTTTCATCGCGGTTTACCATGGTTGGCGAGAGTCCTGGGAGGCCCGCTATTCCGGCCACCAAAAAAAGGGGACAAGAGTACTTCGCGGAGTGGAATCTTGTCAACCAGGTAGCAGCCCGGTGCGGCCAACAGGTAACCGGGCGGAGGGCTTGTTAGCATGTCGCTTTGCCGGCCCGGAATAGTTGATGGTGGCCCTTCAGTCGGCGACACGGGTCCGCTATGATGGACAGCATCGGAGGACTTGGCAAGTCGCAGCGGACGGAAGAATCCGAATCGGCTCAGCCCCTCAGAACAGGGCAAAGTACCGAGGGAAAGATTCGAGTGGACAAAGGGCCGCAGGCGGCCCGCTCATCGACCCTATTGGCAGCGATTAACCCCGGAGTACAGCTTCCGTGAGCCTATGGACCCGTTGCGTGGCGCGACTCGAAAGCGACTTGCCGCCGCAGCAATTCAACACATGGATTCGGCCTCTGCAAGCGGTGGAGGCCGAAGACGAAATTCTCCTGCTCGCACCGAACCGATTCGTTCTCGACTGGGTGCGAAATCACTACATCGCGCAGATTGCAGAATTTCTAGCTGGGTTCTGCGGCGGTCATCCGCCGCGACTACTGGTGGAGATCGGTACCCGGTCGAGCGGCCCTGAAGGTGCCAAACCAACGTCTTTCTCGAGTTCGGTGTCTGGGGACGACAGGGGCGCGAAACGGCGGACCAACAACACACCGACAAATCTTAACCGCAGTTTCAACTTCGACACCTTCGTCGAGGGAAAATCGAACCAGATCGCGCGCGCGGCCTCGATGCAGATTGGGCAGAATCCAGGCACCGCGTACAATCCGCTTTTTATCTACGGCGGCGTGGGGTTAGGGAAGACGCATCTGATGCATGCCATAGGCAACCTGATACAGGATTGCAATCCAAGCGCCCGAGTCGTGTATTTACACTCCGAACGATTCGTCGCAGAGATGGTAAAGGCGCTGCAGCATAATCGCATCGACGACTTCAAGCGGCACTATCGTACGGTCAACGCACTGCTGATCGACGACGTGCAGTTCTTTGCCGGAAAGGAAAGATCACAGGAGGAATTTTTCCACACTTTCAACGCCTTATTCGAATCCCAACAGCAGATCATCCTGTCCAGCGATCGATTTCCTAAGGAGGTCTCTGGGCTCGAAGAGCGCCTGCGCTCGCGTTTCGGCTGGGGACTTACCGTGGCTATTGAGCCGCCGGATCTGGAGACTCGGGTCGCAATCCTGCAGAGCAAAGCTCTACAGTTAAAAGCGGAGCTTCCATCGGAGGTGGCGTTCTTTATCGGGAAGCGCATCCGGTCCAACATTCGCGAACTCGAAGGGGCGCTGCGCCGCGTACTCGCGAATTCGCAGTTCACTGGCAAACCCATCACGCTCGATTTCGCCAAGGAAGCGCTACGCGATATGTTGGTCGCCCAGGATAAGCTGGTGACGATCGAGAATATCCAAAAAACGGTGGCGGAGTACTTTCAAATCCGAACCTCCGATCTGTTGTCGGGAAAACGCAGCCGATCGATCGCTCGCCCACGACAGATCGCGATGACGTTAGCCAAGGAGCTTACCAGTCATAGCCTGCCTGAGATTGGGAACGCTTTCGGCGGGCGGGACCATACGACCGTGTTGTATGCCAACCGGCAAATAGCCAAGCTCCGCGAAGAAGACCCGCGAATCGCGGAAGACTACACAAACCTGTTGAGAACCCTGACGAGCTGAGGTGGAAAAGATGTCGAGCAAACATGTCTACAGCTATTAAAAAATCTTATCCACAATTCCCGAACAGGCTAGACTGGTACTTCAGTACTGTTTCTTAACAGCAAGAAGATTAATAACTCGTTGAAAAATAAAGATAAATTAGAATCACTAACCGATAAGAGCTTGGCTTATAAGAATAATTAGGGTAAAGAATACTTATACAGAATTCTTATTAGTCAGCGTGGAAAGACGATGATGAAAATTGCCACTACGCGAGATGCGGTTCTTCCCTGCTTGGCCCAGATTGCTGGAGTCGTGGAAAGAAGACAAACGCTTCCTATCCTGGCGAATGTCTTGATCAATGCGAAAAGTAACCAGCTGGCGATGACAGGAACGGACTTGGAAGTCGAGGTGCAAGCACTCGCAGAATGTAAGTGCAATGAAGAGTGCAGCTTCACACTTCCTGCAAGGAAGTTGTTGGATATCGTTAAAGCCCTTCCAGAGGGGGCGAGTATCGACATTGAGGTAAAAAGCGAGAAAGCCGTGGTGCGGTCGGGGAAGAGTCGGTTTACCCTGGGTGTGCTCGCTGCGCAGGATTTTCCCAGTATTGAGCCGAGCGAGAAGAAGCAGACGCTTTCGCTTTCCGAGGGGACGCTAGGTGGGCTGCTGGAAAAAACGCAGTTTGCGATGGCGCAGCAGGACGTAAGGTATTACCTGAACGGAATGCTGATCGAAGCTTCGGACGGGATACTGAGGACCGTTGCAACCGACGGTCACCGGTTGGCGATCGCTGAAACACCGGAGCAGATCGTCCCGGATATTGAGTTCCAGATCATCCTGCCGCGAAAGGCGGTCCTGGAATTGACACGGTTGCTCAAGGCTGAGCACGGGAGTACGCGAGTGGAGTTGAGCGATAATCACGCCCGGTTTTTCGTGGGTACC
>JAHEIA010000244.1 GCA_024639625.1 Chromatiales bacterium | reverse complement strand
CTAAACCGCAGGCGTTGGCGTTCCTGGATGCGATGGTCCCCTGCGACGAAGACCTTCGCCTGCACGAAGCGAGGATCGGCGCGGCGCTCGCCGCCGGCGATTGGGGGCTCTTATTGGCGTGGATCGAGTCCCTGCCCCCGTCCGAGATGGAGTCCGAGCGCTGGCACTATTGGCGAGCAAGGTCTCTGGAGCAACTTGGCCACACCCGGGAGGCGGAGGCTCTACTGACGGAGCTGGCAGCAGAGCGCAGCTACTACGGCTTCCTCGCGGCCGACCGTGTCGGCCTCGACTACAACCTGGAACATGCTCCGGTCGCAGTCGAAAGCGCAGAGGTTGCACGCATCGCGGCGCTGCCCGCCGCCCAGCGAGCGGCGGAACTCCGTGCTTTGCAACGGAGTGCGGAGGCACGACTGGAGTGGGCCTACCTGTTGCGGGCCCTGGACAGCCGCGAGCAGCAACTGGCAGCCGCGAAGCTGGCGTCGAACTGGGGCTGGCACGACCAGGCGATCGTTACGCTGGCGCGTACCCGGTATTGGAGCGACCTGGAAATGCGCTTTCCCCTGGAACACCGCAGGGACATCGAGCGACGCGCCGAGCAGCTCGAGCTGGAGAGTTCCTGGGTGTTCGCGGTGGTTCGCCAGGAAAGCGCTTTCGCCGAGGATGCGCGTTCCCACGCCGGGGCCTTGGGGTTGATGCAGCTGATGCCGGCGACCGCCCGCTTCATCGCAAAGAAGACGGCGTCCCCTGCACCGAAGAAGTCCGAGCTGCTGACCGCCAACACCAACATCCGGCTGGGAACCGCGTACCTGAACCGCATCTACGAGGACCTCTACCGACATCAGATACTGGCGACCGCGGCCTACAACGCAGGGCCGCACCGGGTTCGCAAGTGGCTACCTCAGCAGAGCATGCCGGCTGACGTGTGGATCGAGACCATACCGTTCAAGGAAACGCGAAAATACGTAAAACGGGTTCTCGCCTACCAGATCATTTACGAACAACGGCTAGGGCTCCGGCCATCGAGCATCAGCCAGCGCATGGTCCCAGTGGGACCCGACGCCGTCCTCGCAGCGGAACTGGCCGCCGCCACGGGCAAGGGTTGAGAGCCGACCCAGCGGCTATGCGGGCCGCGAGCGGGAGATCGGCACCACTTTGCCTTCCGCCAGTTCCTGTTTTAGTTTTCCCACCAACTGCGCGATCAACTGGCGATCAGCGATGACCTCGTAGAAGCGGCGACCCTGCTGCTCGACCGAGCTGAAATCATTGCCGACACGGATGCGGATCGGTGCCTCGCGCACCACCAGCCAGTGCATGCGACCAATGCGATCCGGGTAACGGCCGACATGATAGAGGCCCCGGCTCTCCCCAGACTGCAGGACCACCTGTCGCAACTCCAGCTCCAAGCGTAACTTGACGAACGCAGGCGCATCGAGCTCGATGCCGTTGACATTGTAACGCAGCAGCTTGCCGTCTCCGCCGTCCTCACCCCGGCCCTGCCCGGGCACCGCAACCACCGAAAGCCCCCGCCCCTTAAGACGGGCATGCAATTCGCTGCGCCTCAGCTCGGCAGCGCAAGACGACAAACGGTCGGCACGGTTGATCGCGGGGGAAATCATGATCTGACGATCGCCGTCGTAGAGGAAGGTCGGCGAGCCCTCGGCGAACACGATCCCCAAACCCAGCTCCAGGTCGGGGAGCCCATATTCGCGGTTCTTGATGTTCTGTGCATCCACCACTTCCAGGATCTTGCGGGCCAGCCCGCAGGCCTGCGCGACGCTCAACGAGCGAATGGCAACCTCGCCATGATCGAAAACCGTGAGAATGACCGCGTCGCCCTCGATGAACGTCTTAACGGCGCCGAACTCCTCGATCAGCTGGTTGATGGGACCAAAGAAGGTCAGGCTGAAGTATGACGCGGGATTGAGGTTCTTCCCCACCAGTTGCGAGGTGACCGCGGAAGAGCCCCGTACGTCGGCCTTGATCACCACGTGGCGTTGCACCGGTTTTTCCGCTACCGCAGTCTCCGCCGGTAAGGCGAATTCCTGCAGCGTACCGTTTGCCTGTGAAAGATTGATATGCGCGTCATCGTTCAGCAAGCGGATTCGGCTCATTGCCCGGTAGGCGATATGGGCGAACTTGAGATCCCTGCGAAAGCGAGAAAAATCGCGTAGAAAGAGCGCGAAATGCTCCTGGTGCTCCGCCACTCCCATGCGCCGGAGACGCCTTCCCTCCACGCGCAGTCCCTTGACCAGCAACTCCACCGCAGCGGCCCCGACTTGCGATGCCAGCAACTGTTTGCGCAACTGGCGGGCGCTAATGTCGCCGGAAAGAAAACCGAAGATATCCCGCGCCCCCAGCTTAGCGGACAGCTCGCGATGTACCCGTGGAACCGCGTAAGAGGCCACGATCCGCCGCAACAGCCCGCTGCGCCGAAAATCCTGGAACAATTGCTGCAGAATCAGGCGGCGAAAGCGCCGCCATTGGTCTTGGCGCCACACCTCCGCGAGTTCATTGAACTCGGCGCCACGCAGTTCTCCCAGGGGGCTCGCGGGTCGCAGGATCAGATCCATGTTTTCCGGCACGTCCAGCCAGCAAAACCGGGGGGCCTGATACTCCGCGTCAGGCAGCGCCCGTACGAGAAGCCGTTGAACCTCGCACAAGCGCTCGACGCCCCGTTCGCCTAGGGTCTGCATCGCCTGATCACACGCCGCGGCTTTCCCGGTCGGCGCAGGTATCTCGACCGCCCATTCGGGCAGGTACTCCTTGAAGCGCGCGACGACCAACTCGTTGCATTGCCGAAAACCGAATCCCGGATTGCGGTCAGTGAGCAGTAAAGGATAGGAGTGCATGAACTGCTCGTCCGCGCTCATGCGGTGCATCTGCAGCAACGGATTGAAGAGCAATTCTTTCGGCAGGGGCCACGCGATGCCGAGGATAGACGCGCGCAGCCGGCGCAGGTTCAGGCTCTCCAGCTTCTGCAGCTGGCGAAAGACCCGTTGGCGGATCCGAAAATCGATGTTCGGTCGTTCCTTCGCCAAGCCGACGCGCTGTTGGTAGGCCTGCAGCGCGCGACTGGAGGCTTTCTGCTGCCCCCTAGTGCTCTGCGCCTGCAGCTGTTCGCGCAGACGGTCGATCTCGTTTTCTACGAGCCGCAACAGAAACTGCCAAACCGCCAGCTGAAACAACTGCAGCAGTTCTGGACGTGATGTCTTGCGGGCCCGGTCGATAGCACGTTCGGTCAGCTGTTCGTAGACCTTTCCGAAGGCCTCGAAATCCCGCCACTCAGGCGCGGTTGCCGCGGGTCCCAGCTTTTGCCGACCACATTCGTAACCGAGGATACGACGCACCAGCGTACTGGCGCGGGCAAGCAGTTCGCGACTCAGTGTGACATCGATGCGGGCGTTATCGATTCCCCTGCTGAAGCGGTCGAGGCGCACTGGCGGCACCGCCGCTCCACGCACCGAAGCGGTAAACTCGTCTCTCGTCGGCTGCCAATGACGCACCATGCGGTGATGGCCTCGAATTCGCGGCGCATGCCTGACGGCTAGGTTAGCACGATCGTCCCGATGACCCGATCCTCCAGTTCAAAGCGAGCCGCTAGCGCTTCGCCGATCGCGGAGAGGTCCCGTTCCAGATGATCCAGATTCAGCACATGGTCCGACGGGTCGTACTGGTCGTTGAAGCGCACTGCGAGTTCCGTGTTTTCCGCCAAACTGGGATAGGATTCGGCTAGGACTTCCAGCTTCGCCGATGAAGCGTCTTCCCCGGCAAACCGCGCGAGTAGCTCGAAATGGCCCAATGCACTGTAGTCCATCAACCGCTGGCAAAACTCCTGCAACAAACAGGCAACCGCCCGCTTGTCGCTAAACGGCTCCACGCCGGCCAACTTGCAGAAGGCCACCAGCAAGCGCTGCCGCTCCGCGAGGAGCGCATCGACCGACCCCCGGACCTGGGATTCCTCCACACGTTTTTCTGTCGTCTGTATGCTCATGGTGCACCATTCGCATTATTCTTGTGTCTACGTACAATATCGCTGCAATGGCTCGGGTTCAATTGTCGGCACGGCTCTCGCCTGAGCCCCGGGCCTGAGCGTAGCCGACTATAATCCATGCGTGAGCAAAATGCGCCCTCTACCGATAACCGCACGCAAACCAACCCCGCTGGCCTTGCTCTTGCTGCTCGCGGTATTGAGTTCGACCTCGGGTGCCGCCGGCTACGGTAGCGGCCAGTACGGGGAAAAACACCCGTTCATGGAATCCATGAAGCTGATGATGGATGCCATGGGTCTCGACAAGTCGGCCGGCGGCGGCTCTGACTGGTGGCGATCAGCGCCAAACCAGTCCTTCTCCGGCTCTCCTTGGAACCAGACCTGGCCCGGTATGATGTCTTCCATGCCCGGCGCCACTGCGGGACAGCAGATGATGCGCCAAATGCCCGGGTCGAACAGCCCCTGGTATCCGCTCGCGGCATCCGAACTCGATGGAGTCTGGCAAGGGCAAGGCGGTGACCTGCTGGAGATCCGCGGCGACCGCTTCCGGCTTGCAGGTGGGGCCGGTCGCCATATCGAGGGTCAGCTGCGCACCCAGGGCAACGTGATCTCCATGCGCAACGCCCGGACCGAAGCGACACGCAGCTACGAGTATGCGGTCCATCAGGGGCGCCTGGCGCTACGCGACCCCTATGGTCAGCTGATGCTCTACCGCAGAGTACCCGAGGGGTCGCAGAACCCGTCCGGGTGGTCGGATCCAGGTTGGAACTACTAGTAGTCCTTGTAATAGGAGGGCCATTCACTGCGGAGCGCGGCCTGCTCCGCCGGCCGCAGCACTCTCGGAAGGTCACAGGATTTGTCGCGCGGGGTGCGCCGGTGCCTGCTACCTCGTTGGCGCTAGCTCATAAACAAGCGCACCGCCACCACCAGAAGCAGCAGGGCGAACGCCCGTTTCAGCATCTCGACCGGCAGGCTATGGGCAAGATAGGCGCCGAGGGGAGCGGACGGGGTGCTGGTCAGCACGATGCCGACGAACGCAGGCCAATAGATGTAACCACTGCTGCCCTGCGGGAGCCCCGGCTCAGCCCACCCGGTCCAGGCAAACCCGAGGCCTCCCGCCAGAGCGATGGGAAGCCCGCAGGCGCTTGCCGTAGCAACCGCGTTCCGTATCGAGACCCGACAGGCGCTGAGGAAGGGCACCGTCAAGGAGCCCCCACCGATCCCCACGATCGCCGAGATGGCGCCTATTCCCGCCCCCACCATGCCGGTTCCCCAGGGGCCGGGTAGGTCATATTTTGCCTCCGTCCGAGCCGCTTGCAGCATGCGGATCGCGACCAGTAACAGGAACGAGGCAAAAACGCGCCGCAACCAGATCTCGCTCAGATGATCCGCGATCAGGGCGCCGAGGAACGCGCCGAGCAGGATGCCAGGGGTCAGTCGCGCCACCAAATCCCAACGCACGGCGCCCCGCTTGTGGTGCGCCACCACCGACGACAGCCCGGTAACAAC
>JAHEIA010000243.1 GCA_024639625.1 Chromatiales bacterium | reverse complement strand
AGATCTTCCACCCCGTACATGCCGTAGATCGGCGCGCCGAGGCGGCCTTCCATTTCGCCCACCACATACTCCATGGGCCGCAGATCCTTGTGGTAGATGATCGGGTCCTCAACCTCCTGGACGAAGCGGCCGAGTTCGCCCAGCGGCACCGTGCTGCCTGCTGCGGAGCGGATCGGTAGGCTGCTCAGGGTGTTGATCTGCGATCGGTAGGCGAGGGGGATCTCCAACACGATGTACGTGGGCTCCAGGACCGTACCCCGCTTGACGTCGCCGACCCGGAAGCCACCCATGGCCATGGCCAGGTTGCTGTTGATGGCATCCACGGAGATGCCCCGGCGCACGGCCTTCTCGGTGTCCACCTCGAAACGCCAGTAATCGTATGGCTCCGCCATGTAGTTGTCGGCGTCGACGATGTTCTCGACCTGCTCGAACATCTGGGTCATGTCTGCGGCGACCTGGCGGCGGGTTTGCGCATTCGGACCATAGACCTCCGCCACCACCGTCTGCAGCACGGGGGGACCGGGCGGCATCTCCACCACGGCGATCTTCGCGCCCATTTGCCCCGCCAGAGGCCTCAGCAGATGGCGCGCCTCCGTGGCGATTTCGTGGCTGCCCCGCTCACGCTCTTTCTTGTCCTTTAGCATGATCAGCAGATCGCCTTCCCAGGGGCGCTCGCGCAGGTAGTAGTGGCGCACCATGCCATTGAAGTTGAAGGGCTGCGCGGTCCCGGCGTAGGTCTGCACCGCGATCACTTCGGGAATCGACTTTACCTTCTGCGCCAGTTGCATGACCACGTTGGCGGTTTCCGGCAGGGCGGTGCCCTCCGGCATGTTGACCACGACGCTGAACTCCGGCTTGTTGTCGAAGGGCAGCATCTTTACCGGCACGGTCTTGGTGTAGAAAAGCACGCAGACGGCCGCCGTCGTCACGATGGTGGCGACGAGAAAGATGATGCCCAGCTTGCGGTTCTGTACCAGCGGGATGATCAGTGGTCGATACAACCGGCTGACCAACCGCCGGGTCTTCTCTTCGCGGCGCTCCGCTTGTTGCAGCGCCTTCATGCGGGGGCGCACCCGCAACGCGAACCATGGGGTGAATACGAAGGCGGCAATCAACGAGAAGAACATCGCGGAGGCACCCAGCACCGGGATGGGCCGCATGTAAGGTCCCATCAGGCCGCTCACCCAACCCATGGGGAGCAGGGCGGCGATGATGGTGAACGTGGCGAGGATGGTCGGATTGCCCACCTCGTCCACGGCACGGATCGCGTGCGCGATGGACGTTTTGCCGACCTCGAGCCAGTGCCGGAAGATGTTTTCCACCACTACCGTGGCGTCGTCCACCAGGATCCCGATGGAGAAGATCAGGGCGAACAGGCTGACCCGGTCGATGGTGTAATCCACCATCCAGGCCCAAAAAATGGTGAGCAGGATGACTACTGGGATCACGGTAATCACGACTGTTGCGGCGCGCGCGCCCAGGCCGACGAGACACAAAACCGAAACGATTACCGCGGCTTCGAACATCGCTTGCAGTAGCTCGTTGACCTTGTCGTTGGCGGTCTTGCCATAGTCGCGGGTAATCTCAACGTTGACGTTGCTCGGAATCAGGGTTCCTTGCAGCTTATTCAGCTTCTTCAGGATCGCGTCCGCTACGGTAACCCCGTTGGTACCTTCTTTCTTGGCAATCGCGACGGTTACCGCTTGTTCTCCGTTGGCAACCTTGTCCCCGGTGTAGGCGGGCCCGGTGTGATGGGTCACGACGCGCTTGGCGTCTTCCGGAATATGCTGGATCTTGGCGATGTCGCGCAGGTAGATGGGGCGACCACCCTGGCTTCCCACCACCAGCCGGGCGATGTCTTCGGCAGTGCGCAAGAAAGCGCCGGAATAGACGTTGAAAGAAGCGCCTCCGGTTTCGGTCGCTCCGGTCGCCAGCTCCGAGTTGGCCGTCTGAATAGTCTGCGCAATGCTGTCCAGCGTAATGCCGTGGCCCGCCAGGCGTTCCATCAGGACCTCGACCCGGATCTGATCTTCCCGGCCGCCCACCACGAAACCTTTTCCGGTGTCGGGAACCGACCCGAGTTCCTGTAGCACGTCCAGCGCGAGAATACGCAGTTGACTGTCGTCCACTTCGGTGGACCAAAGGGTGACCGTGACCACGGGTACGTCATCGACCCCCACCGGCTTAACCAGGGGCATCTTCACGTCCGGGGGGATCTTGTCCATGTTGGACTGCAGCTTGTCGTGCACCTTGACAATGGATTCCCCCATGTCCTCGCCCACAAGGAAGCGCACGGTGACGATCGCCTGTCCCCGCATGGTCGCTGAATAGACGTGGCGGACCCCGGGGATCTCCTTCATGATGCGCTCGAGCGGTTCCGTTACCAGGCTTTCCACCTGGCTGGCGGTCGCTCCCGTGTACTGCACGTAGATATCGACCATGGGGACCGAAATCTGCGGGTCTTCCTGCCGGGGTGTGAAAAACAGCCCCAGGAGGCCGAGACAGAGCGCTCCGATGAGGAGCATGGGCGTTACGGGAGTGTTGATGAACATGCGGGCGATCCTGCCCGCAAGGCCCAGGCCCTGATGGGGGTCCTTTCCTAGCGACGGATCTAAATCGTCGTTGCCCGGCAACCCGGTTTCGTTCTTTGCCATAGGTTCACTGCTCAACAGGTGGGCGACAGCCTTTCCGCCTGTCGCATTCCAGGACCATCCGGCCGGATCGATGCACAACGACCGAAAGTTCCCTGCCGCATCGGCAAACGGCGCTCTCGGTTTTGGTCACCCCCCGGCAAGCTCGCGTTCCCCTGCGAGGTAATGGGTTGCCGGATTCTCTCGTTTCTGGCTACTGCAAAGCGATCCGCGTACTGGATCGAACCGGTCAGTGGTTTCGCCGCCAGCCGCCGAGTCTCTAGTTATTAACCCATTTCCCCAAGCACTTAGACTAGTAGAATTAGTCCATGCTCTCAACCTATTTAGGGTGGAAATTTCATGCCGGCTCGTAGTGTCCACGGCAGGGGTGGTTTCCGCATCGCCCCGCCGCGCACCCCCGACAATATCTCCAATAGGCTAGGGACGAAACTGCGAAAAATCGGGTAGGGTGCAACATTAACGCAATGGAACCCATGCTACACTGAACCCCGGATGCGTTGCCTCCGCGATTGGCCCCAAGGCCCGACCAACAGCGCCGGCCCTCCTGCGGTAAGCGCCAGGAAAGCGCCATCGTTTTGCTACCTCTTCCGAGCCTGTGTCCGATTGCCAGAGGAAGGAAATGCTAGACGCATATGTGATTGAAAGGGAGCAACTCCAGGGTCTCGTCGACGCCCTAGCAGTGGAAGGCTATCAGGTGATCGGTCCCGCTATGGAAAGGGGCGCGATCGTCTATGCTCCCGTCACCCGGGTCGAGGAGTTGCCCGCCGGCTACATCGACGAGCAGGCAGGAGGGCACTACCGACTGCGCAAGGATAGTGCTGGCGAGGGCGGGGAACGCGCCCTGTTTCGCTACGCGGTGGGACCGCACAGCTGGAAGCGGTTGCTCTTCCCCGCGCGCCAGCTCCTGTGGCGCGCCGAGCGCGACAGCGACTCGTTTCGTATCGAGGCGGCTCAAGATGCGGCGGCCAAATACGCATTTCTCGGTGTCCGTGGCTGCGAGCTGGCTGCGATCCGTATCCAGGACCGCGTGTTCGACAACGGCGATTACGCCGACCGCGGCTACAACGCGAAGCGCGAGCAGGCGTTCCTGGTTGCTGTCAACTGCACCCGGGCCGGTGGCACCTGCTTCTGCTCCTCGATGGGCAGCGGTCCCCAGTCCGATGGCGGATACGACCTGGTGTTAACCGAGCTTCTAAAAGGCGATGCCCACCGGTTCTTGGTTCGCGCAGGCACGGCTCGGGGCCGAGAGATCCTCGGACGGGTGGAGCACCAGGAGGCGCGGGTGGAAGACATTGAGGCGGCTGACCGTGCCGTGGCGCAAGCGGCCGCATCGATGGAATACCCGATGCCGGACGACGCCGGGGCGATCCTTAAGCGCAATCCAGAACATCCGCGTTGGCAGACCGTGGCCGAGCGCTGCCTCACCTGCGCCAACTGCACCATGGTATGCCCGACGTGTTTTTGTTCCACGGTCGAGGATACGACTTCTCTGGATGGCAATCAGGCGGAACGTTGGAGAAGCTGGGATTCGTGTTTTACGGTCGATTTTAGCTTCGTGCATGGCGGTTCCATCCGCCAGCAGGGGGCAGCCCGCTACCGCCAATGGATCACGCACAAGCTCGCATATTGGCAGGATCAATTCGACAGCTCAGGTTGTACCGGATGCGGGCGCTGCATAACCTGGTGCCCGGTGGGCATCGACATCCGGGAAGAGGTTGCGGCTATTCAGGCATCCGAGCGGATGCAAAGCGGAGGCGAGTGATCATGGGAGAGGTACAAGGGCTGCAGCACACTCTGGAGGAACACCCTTTCTTCAAAGAAATGACCGCGCGCGCGCGGAATCTTGTCTCGGACTGCGCTAGTCACAAGGTGTTCCACGACGGTGACCGCATCCTGCGCGAAGGCGATCCGGCCGATACTTTCTACTTGATCCGGCGCGGCGCGGTAGCCGTCGAGGTGCACGTGCCCGGCAAAGAACCACTGGTTATCGAGACCCTCAACGACGGCGAGATCCTCGGCTGGTCCTGGTTGATCGCGCCGTACCGCACCCAGTTCGATGCCCGAGCCATCGGCCTGGTCCGCGTACTCAGCATCGACGGCAGATGCCTGCGCGGCAAGTGCGAGGAGGACATTGAACTGGGCTACGAACTGTACCGACATTTCATGCCGGTGATCGTCTCCCGCCTGTCCTCGGCGCGTTTGCAGATGCTCGACATCTATGGCGACCCGGGCGCGTATTTGGCGCCAGAGACCGCGGGGTCAGAGACTCCAACCCCTCCCGCGAAGCCTTCCCCAAATACGTAATCGTCAGGAGCTACTTGAGAGGGCTCAACCTTGGAACAGAGCGCAATCCAGGCCCGGTCCGAACCCGTGGCCGATCCGATGACTCCGCATCTCTACCGCGTACAGCAGGTCAAGCCAGAGATCGAAGGAACCTTTACCTTGGATCTGGAGGCGCTCGATGGCAATACCGAGTTCGCGTTTGCTCCCGGGCAGTTCAACATGTTGTACCAGTTCGGCGTCGGCGAGGTGCCGATCAGCATCAGCGGTGACCCCAGCGTCACCAGCACGCTGACCCACACCGTACGCGCCGTCGGTACGGTTACCGACTCGCTACAGCAGTTGAAGCCGGGCGCGGTGGTCGGCATCCGCGGACCTTTCGGTACCAGCTGGCCGGTCGCGCTCGCCGATGGCGCTGATCTCGTCATCGTTGCCGGCGGGATCGGCCTGGCCCCGCTGCGTCCATTGATCTACCACATCCTCGCCAACCGTCGCCGCTTCGGGTCCATCTGCATCTTTTACGGAGCGCGTACGCCAGACGAGATCCTGTTTCGAACGCAGTTGGAACATTGG
>JAHEIA010000242.1 GCA_024639625.1 Chromatiales bacterium | reverse complement strand
GCGGCGCGGCCCCCCGCACATGAGGTTGCTGGCCGAAGCCTTTCTCGCGCTCGGTATCGTGTTCGCAAGCCTGGCGATACCGTTTGCCTTCGACGGCCGCTGGACCGCCGCGGCCTGGGCTCTGGAAGGGGCTGCGATGCTGTGGATCGGGGTGCGTCAGCGGCGATGGCTCGCGCGCAGCTTCGGCGTGCTGCTGCAGTATGGCGCGGGCGTCGCCTTGCTGGCCCACGCCGGTCCCTGGCCGCGGGAGCTGCCCCTGTTGAACGGCGCCTATCTGGGCGCCGTCGCGGTCGGCCTGGCGGGCCTGTTTTGCGCCTGGTACCTGGAGCGCTACCGCGAGCAGTTACGGAACTGGGAACGCAAGCTTGATTTGCCACTCATGATCTGGGGGCTGCTGTGGTGGCTGGGCTCGGGCGTCAACGAGATCGGTTGGCAGCTGCGCGGGCGGGACGAGAGCGACGCGGTGATCGTGTTTCTCGCCGGCAGCGGGCTGCTGATGGGCTGGTTGAGTCAGCGACTGCCCTGGGCGAGGCTGGCCCGGCCCGCGCTCGGTCTGCTGCCCTTGCTCTGCCTCGCCGCGATCATGCAGTTCGCCTCTCCGAGGCTCTACCACCCGCTCGGCGGATGGGGAGCCCTCGCCTGGCCCCTGTCCCTCGCCGCCGACTACCGTCTGCTGCGACGCCTGGAGCCGGTCTGGCCGCAAGTCGTCGTCCGCTACTGGCACCCCCTGGGGCTCTGGCTAGTGCTCTTCCTGATGAGTTGGGAGCTGGACTGGGTCCTGCAGCGCGCGGTGGGGGGCGCCGGCACCTGGCGCTACATCGCCTGGGCCCTGGTGCCCGGCTTGGCGGTCGGCTTTCTCTGGCGCTTCGGCGAGCGTCTGACTTGGCCGGTGGGCAAACACTTCGTCGCCTACTCAGTAATCGGGCTGGGGCCGCTTGCCCTCTATCTGTTGTGCTGGGTGCTGCTCTCCTGCCTGATCCCGGGTAGCGCGGACCCACTGCCCTACGTCCCTCTCCTCAGCCCGCTGGATCTGGCCCAAGCCTTCGCCCTGGCGGCGGTCGCCCGCTGGTGTCTCTGGTTGAGCCGGGCAGCCCAGCGCCCGGATTGGTGGCCGACCAACGCGGTCTGGCTCGCCGCACTGTCCGCTACGACCTTTGTCTGGATGAATGCCCTGGTCGCCCGCACGGTCCATTTCTGGGCCGGGGTCCCCTACTCGATCCCGGGCCTACATCACTCCGTCGTATTCCATGCCGCGGTTTCCATCTTGTGGACGCTCGCCGCATCCGCCGTCATGGCGCTGTCCCGCGCAAGGACCAGCCGCACACTCTGGTTTGCCGGCGCGGGCCTGCTGTCGGGTGTGGTCCTGAAGCTGTTCCTCGTCGACCTAGCGGGGATCGGTACCATGGCGCGCATCATCTCGTTCCTCGCCGTCGGCGGCCTGATGCTGGTGATCGGCTATTTTGCGCCCCTGCCTCCCAGGCAGGCGGCATCTGAGGGGGGCACCTCGTGAGACACTGGCTGCTATGCGCCTTGCTCGCCACCGCATCCGTTGCCGCAGGATCAGGCGACGCGCCGGTCGATTTCGCCTTTGGCATCCGGCTGGAGACCCCGGGGCCGGCGGCGGTCTACCGGCTTTTAATGCCCCAGGTGATCTATCGCACTGCAACCCGGGAAGATCTGGGCGACCTGCGTATCTTCAACGCCGCGGGCAAGCCCGTCCCCCACGCGCTGCGCCACCCGCGCAGTGCGGACAGGGAGGCACGGCCGCCGCAGGAATTGCGTTTCTTTCCCTTCGAGCGGTCCCAAGCAGGGGGCAGCGAACGCGTCCTGGTCAAAGTCCACACCGATCCGGCCGGGGCGGTCGTCGACGTTGATAGCAGCGGCCAGCGGGCAGACCAGAGGACTGTCTCCTACCTGATCGATGCCAGCGGCCTGCAACTGCCTCTCAGCGCATTGAGCATCGAGTGGCGGGGCCCGGATGTCGCGCGCGTCGCTCTCCACGTCAGCGAAGACCTGCAACGCTGGCGACGTCTGCGGGAGGATGCGACCCTGGCGCGCCTGGCCCATGCCGGCCAACGGTTCGAACAACGCCGTATCGAGATCCCGACAAGGACCTACAAGTACCTGCGGCTCAGGGTTCCGGAAAGCGGAGACCCGCTGACTCTGGTCGCGGTCCAGGCCGAATTCGAGGAACGGACTGCGGATCCGCAACGCGATTCACTGCACGTGCTGGGCGAGCGGGACACGGACGAGGCCGAGGTGTGGCGCTTCGATACCGGCGGTCGCATGCCGGTGGAGAGGATCGAGCTGTCCCTGCCGCAACCGAACAGCGTGGTAAGCGTTGTGCTGCGATCCCGTCCGCATGCGCAGACGAATTGGCGCTTGCGGGGCTCGGGCATTCTCTACCGGCTCGACTTGGGGCAGACCGAACTGTCCGACTCAAGCATCGGTTTCCCCCCGGTGACGGACCGCTGGTGGCGGCTCGAGGTAACGTCCGATCCGGCGGGCTTGGGCGCCGCCCCGCCGGAACTGGAATTCGCCTGGAGACCCCACGTTCTGCAATTCCTCGCCCGCGGCCCCAGCCCGTTCCTGCTCGCCTACGGCAACGCGGACATGCGGCCCTCCCGCCTGCCCATCGGGCAGGTCCTGGAGCGCATCGGTGAGGAACAGGCCGAGGCCCTGGTGGCCACCGCGCACCTCGCGCAACCGGTTACCCTCGGCGGGGATGAGCGTCTGCGCGCGAGCCGGGGCCCCTTCCCGTGGCTCACTCTGATCCTGTGGACGGTGCTGCTGCTCGGCGTCGCCCTCATTGGTTGGATGGCCTTGCGGCTGTTCCGGCAGATGAACGCCTGAGCCCGGCGACCCGCCCCTAGGCAAAACGCCGCAACGAATGCAGAATCCTGCGACTCGCCTGGAAGCCCCCGCCGAAGCGCTCGACGCCGTGGGCGCGCATGCGTGCGGCGTGCTGCTGCAGATAGGACTGCAGCTCGGGCATGCCCGTCACCTGATAGTGGACCGTCCAGGCCACCCTCTGCGAATCGCTATCATCCTCCCGTTCGTACCACACCGCCTCGACAAACCCGGCGAAGCCGAGCATCTGTTGGATGTGCTCGCCCAGCCAGTCCGCATAGACCTGCTCGATTTCCCGATCCACATCCAGATTGACCTCATAGATCACCACAGCGACACCTCGGTGGTCAGACTAACCAAGTGTTGCCCTCGCACGCACCAGGAAAACGGCGCCGGCGACCCGGCGAGGGCGCGGATTCAGGGCGCCGTCGGCTCGGTCCCCTGGAGCGCGCACCCGTGCAGTGTCTCCCCGCCGAACCGCAGCGTCGCTGTGAGGGCGAAATAGGCCCCGGACATGCTGTCACGACAATCGCTCCGGGTGATCGAGAGGGTCGCCCGGGGCACACCCGTCCCGCGGAAACGCATCGCGCCGTTCGATGGCTCTCGGGCAAGCTCGCGCCACTCGAGATCCGCTTGGCCGGAGCGGCGCAGACGCAGCCCGGCCGGTGACATCTGCGCGTTCCAGAACGGCTCGTTGCCATAGGCCCGGTAGTGGAAGCCGCCCCAGTCGTAGGTGCATCCGAGACCCTCGACCCCCGCGTAGAGCACTGCCTCGATCCTCAGCAGGCCGGAGTACCCGACGCCGAAGCCTTCCGCCGGCGCGGGTTCCCGGCGCCCCCGCAGCACGGCGAAGATCTCTTCGTAGGGCCGCTGGCCTGGCGCGAGTTGTTGGTGCAGTTGCCAGAGCAGGCCGCTGCGATCGATCACCCACAGCGCGCCTGCGGTTCCGCAGGGGCGAAACTCGCGAACCTCGTGTCCATACACCACCGTTCCCCGGAACACCTGCAGGGAGGGCCTTTCAGGACTTGCAGTGGCATGGCCGGCGATCTCCTGGGGAGGCGCCCCGCAGGCGGCGTTCAGCAGCGCCGCCAGCCCCGCAACCCGAAAAGCCTGTCCCATCGAGCCGATCCCGAACCTGGCGCTTCGTGGATTCCCGCAGCGTGCCCACGCCGCTCGTCTCCAGCCGACCAAGGGGCTCGCTGCCCGGTTTAGCGCGCCTTACCCGCCGCCGTTGCCTCGGGCACTTCCATCAGGGTTCCACTGCGCACGTCGTAGATATAACCGTAGATCGGGATATCACCGGGGACCAAAGGATGATTCCTGATCCGCGCCACGTCTTCCACCACGCTCTGCGGGTTGTCCTTGATGGTCAGCCAGTCAATATAGTTGCCCTCTGTCGACCCCGGGCCGTCGCCCGAGTCATGCCAACCCGAGGCGTCCACGCTAGCGGTCTTCAGGCTGCTGGCCAGCAGGCCGCGCATGATCTCGTCGCTGAAGGTTTCCATACCGCAATCGGTGTGATGGATGACGAACCATTCGCGGGTCCCGAGCAGTTTGTACGAGATCACCAGTGAGCGGATCGCATCGTCGCTCGCGCGTCCGCCCGCATTCCTGATCACGTGCGCGTCGCCTTCCGCGAGACCAGCATACTGGGCCGGATCCAGACGGGCGTCCATGCAAGTCAAAATGGCGAAGTGCCGCCCCGGCGGCATGGGGAGGTTCCCTTTGTCGCCGAATTGCGCGGCGTAATCCCGATTCGCAGACAATACCTCATCGAGTACCTGGCTCATGGATCGCTCCTCCTGTGGTGGCGTTTTTGTTCGTTACAGTATGGCCGAACTTCAGCGGATCGGAAGGCGCTCGGCTTCTTCGTTGCGCGAACGAGCCTGCCTGGCGGGAGCCGGTCGTGTGTGGACTTTCGTGTGACGGGGCGGCTTCGAGCCGCTCCCGAGCGGTCGAATCAGCCTCGGAGAATTGGCTGCTCGCAAACCGCCGCGGCTATACGCAAGTTTCTCGGGAGAATAGGGAAACGGAATCAGTAGGGGGGCTACGTTATGGCTGGGGATCGCATTGCAGTTCGTAGGGCAGGAATTCAGGAACGCTCAGGACAAACTCAAGATCCACACGGTATAGCGCGCGATGAAGACCCGGGGCGGAGAAAAGGCTCCCTGATGGTTCGCTCGGCCATTCTCGCTCTGCTGCTGTGCATGGTCCAACCCTTGCACGCACTGCAGATGATCACGGAACTCGCCCCTGACCCAGTTGCACCCGGAGAGCTGTTCGACCTGCAGATTACCGTCTCGAACGATGAGGCTGCCAGTTCGGGGAACCTGACGCTGAACTTGACCTATCCAGACAACCTCAGCTCCACCGCCTATTTCGCCGGCGGGGGCAGCTGCGGAGTGAACTGCCCAGCGGGGGGGACGGCCGTGTGGAACCTCGGGGTGCTGGCTCCCGGTCAAGCCGTGACGGCAAGCGTGAACGGACGGGTGCTGGCCGGGACCCCCGACGCTACAGTGATCTCCTTTCCCCTCGAATTGACGGAGTCGGGGGCAGCCGCGCTCAACATGAACCCGGCCATGACGGTGCGTGCGGATTCCCCGCTGGAGCTGGCGGTCGACCCGCTGGCGGACCCGGTGGTACCGGGCGGCAATCTCACCTACGAGATC
>JAHEIA010000241.1 GCA_024639625.1 Chromatiales bacterium | reverse complement strand
AGCATGAGTGAACTGGTGAAACTGGTGTACGACGCCAGTCAGATTCGCGCCCGATACAAGCGCATCCATAGCAGCGTGATGGGTGTCTCCTTGCGCGCGATGCGATTGTTTGCGAGCCAGCAACGTGGTCGGGATTTGGCTCGCTACGAGAAGGAATTGCGGTCGCTCGCGGAGCAGGTCGACGCGATTGAAGACGTCTTACAGAAACTACCCCCAACGGCGCTAACGAAGCGCGAGGGGAACGAACTGAGGGCCGGACTCCTGGAATACCTGGACGCGTTAGGGGTGTCGATCCAGCAACTTCTGCACATTTGTGGCAGCAGGCGCAAGGAGCAAGCCGGCGATCCGGGATTTCGCCACTACAGCGATACAGCCTATGTGCAGGACCGTATCGCGTACGATGACGCCATTCAGCACCACCGACGTCTGGGGGCGCGTCTCAACCTGCTGACATCAAAAATCTGAGCTCGGCAGGACCGGCTCTCCGGAGAGAGGCACTACAGGAGACCTATCCGAAAAGCCAGACCACCACTGCCGTGGGCTCTAAGAGCCGCTCCCTACGGCCGCCGGCCGCAAGCCGACCACCCATCAACCGATAGCCGCCCGCTTGCGGATCGCTGCAGCCAGACGCTTAGCGCCCGCGAACGACAGGCAAACCACTGGCCCTATCAGCAGGCGTGGCAATAATAGATCGGCAGACCAGCCAGACGGCACGCGTGCTTGCAACCGCCGAGCGGAAACATCTCTTTCAGATCCCGTTGTCCGCACTTGTGATCGGTGAGCCGGTGGCCGATCTGCTTGACTATGATCCGGGGAGAGGCCGGCACCCGATGCTCATCGTAGTACTCACGCAAGAAGCGGATCGCTGTCCAATGGCAGTCGAGCAGTTTCAGATTATCCTGCTCGGCCATGGTGCGCGCCACATCTTCGTCCCAGTCGTCGAAGTCCGCTAGATATCCTTCTCCGTTCAGCTCTACCGTTCTCCCACCAACCTCCAAAGTCGCCATCGCATCCTCCTGCAAGCATGTTGCAATTCCCCCGCGCCATAGCATCCTCTCGCGGGACGCTTTCGGCATGGGGGGCCTTAGGGCCTGTTACCACTATCTGGCGAAATGGTACAAACACGCTTCGCCACAAGCTAATAATATAGCGCTCATTCCGGTAAATGTGGAGCGGGCCGCAGCCGGATCCAACCGCGGAACCGCCCATACAAGCCATTCCTGGAGCGCAGTCCCGCGCGCGAACGAGCCCAAACGGTGGAAACCCGCCTCACGCAGTCCTTCTCACGCGGTCGGGGAAGCGGCGGCCCGGTGATTGGTAACCGGCTCTAGACCAGCAGTTCGTGCAGGTCCCGACCGCAGCGGACGGTCTTCGCGAACTCGACGCCGGCGGGAAAATCCTGCCCGATCACCCAGACCTGGGCGATCTGCTCGCTGAATTCCGGGAGCACGGCCAGTGAACTCCGCGTACGCTCCTGGTCAAAAAAGGCAAACGGCTCGTCCAACACCAGAAACTGCGAACCCTTGACCGTCCTTTCGACCAACTCCTGCGCCAGCGCCAAGCGGACCGCCAACATGATCTGCCGCTGGGTCCCGCTGGAGATCTCGTCGAGGTCCATGAAGTCGCGCTTCTCGCTGGAGAACACCCGGACGTTGAGATCGTCGCCGATCTGCAGATGCTCGTAGCGATTCTCGGTCAACAAGGGCAGCGTGCGTCCAACCAATCCGCGCAGATTCCGGTTGAACTGTTGCGAAATCTGGCGCATGCCTCCTTCCAACAGCTCACCCGCCAGACGTCGAATCTGAATCTGCTGCCGGCGGTTCTCGATCTGCTCCTCGTAGCCCGTGCGTTCTCGCTCGAGATTTCCCGCCTTGCGCACGCGTTCCTGTTCCCGCTCGATGGCTTCTTCCAGGCGCCCCAGCTCCGCCTGTCGTTCTTCGATGCGGTCCCGGGTCCAGGCCACCTCGCGGCCGACCAGCGCCCGCACCTGGGCAGCGCTCGCAGTGGCGTCCACGATCCTCGGCTGTAGCCCAGCGACCTCTTGCTCACTGGGCCGAGCCGCCCGGCGCGCCGCCTTTTCATCCACCGGCGGCCGCTCCTCCGGCGCGTCCCCCCCGGCCTTGGGATCTTCCTGCCCAGCGGCATCTTGCGCGGGCAACAAGCCACGCAGCTCTGTCAGGCGCTCCGCAAGCGCGCCACTCTGTTGCTGCAAGTCCGTGATCTTGCCGCCGAGAGAGGCACAACGCACCCAGAACAGCAGGAAGAGCACGCCGGCGCCCGCCGCAGCGTAGAGCAACCAGGGGAGCTTTATGCTCCAGTTCGGGGCGTACGTCGAGAGCAGATGCGTTAGCTGAACCGGCATCTCGGTTTCCGGAGTTCGGCTCAAATAGAGCCAGGCCCCACCGGCAGCGAGCGCGGCCAAAAACAGCAGAAAACGCAAGAAGCTGGCAGTACCTCGACTGCTTCGAGCGCTCGACAATAAGGGATCGTTGTCCTGGTAGGTTGCCGAAGCGGCCTCGAGATCCTCGACGGCTGTATTCTGCTGCTCGACGATTTTGCGCTCGATGTCGCGGTCTTGCTCCAGCACCGGCAGCCGTTCGGGATCAATGCCGATCTCCGCAAGTTCCTGCTGGACTCCACTGATGTCGTACTCGAGGGCCTCGATCTCCTCTTCCTGGATCTCCCCTTCCTGTTCGAACTCGCCGGCCGCAATCTCCAGCGGCGCGATGCCCGCCATCACCTTGATCGCATGGCTATGGGGATGTGGGGTAGTGATCTCGCGCTGCGCGAGATAGAAGGATTCGATAAATTCATCGAATTCGAATCCGATCAAGCGGAAGAGCGCGTCTCGCACACCGGATACGCCACGCGCGATCGGTTCCTGGTCGCCAACCAGGGACAAACGGGCGCCGTGGTTGCCGTCGCTATCAAGAAAGCGCGCAACCTCGTATTGCTTGCCGTCAGCGAGTTGGAACTGCAACTGAGCCGAACACTGGGACTCTCCCCAGCGAATGACCTTGGCCACGTCCTCCTCGCCCAGAGAGAAGGTCCGGCCGAACAGGGCGAAGCAGACCGCCTCGCCGATACTGCTCTTTCCCGACTCATTGGGTCCGCTGATTCCGATCAGCCCCCGTTCCGGGAGATCCGCGAGTTCGAGCCTCGCATACTTCAAAATGTTGCTGGCGGAAAGGCTGCGGATGATCATAGCACGCCCTCCTCATTCAGCGTCCGCAGGCGGCGCAGCACCAGGTCCACGGCTCGTTGAAAAAGTTCTTCGTCAAAATCTTCACCGGAGTTGCGGCGCCGCTCACCTTCCTCTTTGGTGTATTCGATGAATGCCTGGGCCGCCTCGGACGGCTCGGAGGCAGCGACTGCGGCTGCAGCAG
This sequence comes from Chromatiales bacterium, assembly GCA_024639625.1. Lineage (GTDB taxonomy): Bacteria > Pseudomonadota > Gammaproteobacteria > Chromatiales > Chromatiaceae > JAHEIA01. The sequence goes on along the minus strand of JAHEIA010000241.1, from coordinate 2,138 downwards.
ATTCGGACATTGATTCACCCCCAGCAGTTATTGTGATGATTGGAGCGATCCAGTGCCGTGGTTGGTGTGCACCGCCGTCGCTCAGGTCCCGATTCTAGAGTATAGGAGGTTCGAAAAAGCAGGTCATCCCCAATCAGCGCAGGATTCGGAAGCGGGCACTGAGGTCTGGAATGTCGACCTCCCGAACGGCCAACAGCCTGCGATCGTCCAGGCAGGCGCCATCGCGCGTCCGCACCTTGGTCTCCATGGCAAGTTCCGGCAGTAGGAAGGTCGCCCGGTTGTCGACCTGTTCGACCACGACGCTCTCCCCTTCCCAACCGGGGTTCTGTTGCAGGTATACCAGCTTCCAGTGCAGGTTCGAAAAGCGCTCGACCCGCCGAATGGCCATGCCGGCACGATCCGCCTCGGCGACCCGATTGGCCACTTCCCCCGCATCCATCGGATCTCCCCCGCCCAGCAGTGCGCGCAACTGCTGATGCACCAGGAGGTCCGAGTAGCGGCGCAATGGGCTGGTTACCCGGGTATACAACTCGAGCCCCAGGCCGGAATGGCGATCCGGCTCCACGCTCAACCGACTTGGCTTCAATTTTCTGCGGTAGGCATACATCGCCGCCAGGCCCTCCGGATGGGCGACGTTCTCCGGTGGCGCCTGCACCGCGTAGGGGATTGCCAAGTCACGATCCCGTGCAAAACGGGCAACTGCTTCGCCCGCTAGCAACATCGCATCAGTCACCATATCGCGGCTGCGTAACCTCGGCAGCGGGCGCACTACCACTTGCCCGTCGTGCACTCGTACGCTCACTTCCGGCAGATCGATCGCGCTCGCGCCTGCCCCGGTCCGTCGTTCGCGAAACCGTTCCGTGAGCTCGCGCATCCGAGAGAAGGGCGATTCGTCCATGCACGCGTCCGCCTCCGCGTAGCTCAAGCGCTGCGCGCGAATCCAACTCGGCATCACCTCGATGTCGGCGACAGCGCCTGCGCCGTCGAGACGAAACCCCACCGAGAGTGCCGGAGAGATCTCGGCCAGACCGAGCCCGAGCCGCTCCGTCGCGCCGGGCGGCAGCATGGGTACCAGGGTCTCGGGGAGATAAAGGTTTGCGCCCCTGGCCCGGGCTTCCAGATCGGCCTCGCTTCCGGGGGGCACCAGCGCCGCTACGTCGGCAATATGGACCCACAAACGATCCTGCTCCAGGCTGATGGCATCATCCGGGTCCTGGTTGCCCTCGTCGTCGATCGCGAAGGCGGGCAAAGACGTCAGGTCCCGCCTCTCTTCCGGCGGCAATTCCGGCAACTCGATCCGTGGCGGCTCGGTAGCTAGCTGATGCCGGCCCGGGTAGGGATTGAAGAAGGGTCCCCAATAGCCGATCTTGATCAGCAAGCGATGGGCGTTTTCCCGGTTTTCCTGACGCCCCAGGGCGGCGAGGATCCGACTGCCCTCGCGCCGGCCGAGAGCCAGCATTTCCACTTCCGCCAGCCTTCCCCGGTCCGCCTCGAGGAAGCGCCCTTCGCGGATCCGCTGCATGAATTCCTCTTGGCTGCGGACCGCCTCGACCTTGGCCCGCCGTTGCGCCTGTTCGGACGCCACGGCCTCGGCCGAACGGACCTCGATCGCGCGCGGTGTCCCAGCGAAATACATACCGTCCGCCACCACTTGCCAGGCGGCCCAGGTAGTCGCCGGACTGTAACCGTCGTAGAGCAACTCTGCGAGCTCGCGCAGGTGCGTGCGGCTACCGGCCAGCAATTCCCAGGCCTCTTCGACCTCCCCGGCACAGGGCTTGAGATCGGAAAGCCGATCGATCGGCCCGGGGTGCAGCACTTCGATATCCTTCGGCCGCACGCGCTTGGTCTTGCCGTCTTCCAACTCGATCTCGATCTTGTCGGAGATCGATAGCACCCGCGCGGGGTGAATCTTATAAAGAACCAGACTGTTGACAGCGGGTTGGCCCTGGGGCATTGACATCTCTAAACCTCTAACGGCCGGGGGAATTGCTTGCGTCGACTTCCCGGATCTCGCGGCCATGATACCCCTGAACGGGTGCGGGTAGCACGGTCCGCGCCGCCCGAACGCGCCGACCCGCGTTTGAATTTTCCGTCCCTATGCCCCAACCGGAAAGCAGCAAGCGAGGAAAAGCAAATCT
>JAHEIA010000240.1 GCA_024639625.1 Chromatiales bacterium | reverse complement strand
GAAAACGTGTGGAGCAAAGCATGGCCAATCTCGTCGTCAGGAATCTGGATCATCGAATCGTCGATGCGCTCAAACAGCGGGCCGCCCGACACGGACGCAGCGCCGAAGCCGAGCATCGCGCACTGCTGGAAGAGCTGTTACTGCAGCCCAAGGCAAAGAGTTTTGCGGAAGTCCTCGCAGCTATGCCCGATGTCGGGGAGGATGAAGATTTCGAGCGGCTAGAGGACGCAGCCGGAAACGATCATGTATTTGGTTGATACCAATGTCATCAGCGAGGTACGCAAGCGGTCGAATGCAAACAAAGGCGTGCGGGCCTTCTTCAAACAGGCCATCGCAGACCAGTCACCGATGTTCATCTCGGTGGTGACAGTGGGTGAACTGCGGCGTGGGGTCGAGTTGATCCGACACCGAGGCGATACCCGCCAGGCGAAGCAGTTGGAGAAATGGTTGGAAGCGCTGCTGGCTCAGTACCAGGATGCCATCCTCGATATCAACCCGGACATTGCCCAGCTTTGGGGGCGGCTTCGGGTGCCTCATCCGGAAAATGCCCTGGACAAGCTCATTGCCGCAACGGCGCTGATCTATGACCTGACCGTGGTCACGCGCAATCACAAAGATTTCGAGAGAACAGGCGTTCGATTACTCAATCCCTTTGAGGACTGACGACGAATCATCGACAAATAGGGTTTGAGAAAAAAGGGGGCAGACCCGAATGGCATACTTAACGAAACTGCCCGGAAGTTAAGGGCGCTCCGGGGCATTCGAGTCGAGGGCGTCTGCAGCAAGGATGCTGCAGTCGAGCCTCCAGGGGTGAGGCCGAGCAGGAAAATCGCCGGTGACGCTTTTCCCGGCCAAACGGGCTCACCACGGATGGTGATCCCTGGACCTGCCAGCGCAGCAGGACTGCGCAGCGCCAGCAGGGATGTACGGCGTCCCTCGGGTCGAATGAGCCGGTGCGCTAATGCCTAAAGTATGCCATTGGGGGCAGACCCCACGTAGGCAGGAAACACCGGCAGGCAACCCGTCGCAACCGACTCACCGGGGCAAATCCACAACCAGCGCTCTGCCTCCGTAGCCGTGCACCGAGTCTCGGGCACGGATTTCGACTCGAGCGATCGGTTCCTCGATCTGGACGCCGGATAGACTCCGGGTGAACGGCTGTTCGGCCACGTGCGGATGGTGAAGCGTGCGCGTAGCGAGCACCGCGCCATCCAGATCGACGACCTCCCAGGCGTTTGCATAGTGTTGCCAGCCTTCATCGTCGTGGCGCAATGTGACCTCGAAGCGGAACGTGCCGGGTTCTTCCCGGTACGCCTCGACATGCAGAACGTCGGCTTCCCCGGCCCACGAGGTCGCGCATGAGCCCAAACCCAGAACACAGCCGACCGCAAGCAGAATCTTCACCCAGCAACCCCCGGTTTCTCTTCAAGACCCGGCGTCAGTTTAGGCGATGGAAGCTTCGCTGCCCAGAAACGAGATACGCTCGGGACTTTGCGGCGCGCCTTGCTCGTGCCCGCGGGGCCCGCCGACTCCCTGACCTGAACGCACCGACCGGCAGGCAATGGTGCGCTGTCACGCGACACCGAAAAGCTTCATGCTGGCGCGTGTCCTCGCGTTCAGGCCACTCGCGTCGAAGGTCTCCCCCCAGCAATGCCGTCCGGGCATCGACGCCGGACTGAGAGCGGGCCTCCGACGCGGGCTCCCCCCAGGGCCTTCATCAACCGGGCGAGGCTCGCGACCGCCTTCGGCTTGGCTGCCCAGGGGGCAACCTGCGCCAGGGTGTGTCCGAGGTCCCTGTCGTGGCTGCTCAACGACCTATCCTGGCGCGCCGATACGCTTGCGCTCGCGCTTCGCCCAGGTCTCCACCCTCCCCCTTCGGCGGCTAGCCGATCAACGGAATCCTGGACAAGCCGCGGATTTGCCTTAAGGTATAGCTATCCTCGGCATCCCTTTCGCTCCCCACCGGCCACCCACCCACATAATCCGCCATGCAGTCAGACCCCATCGTTTTCACCATATTCGTGATCTTCGCCGGGTCTGCCGTGTTTGCCACGCTCGCGCTCTATACACGCCAGGCGTTGCTGGTCGCCTATATCCTGCTCGGCGTCCTGGTCGGGCCCTCCGTTCTGTCGATCGTTTCGAACACCGCGGCGATCCAGGAGATGGCCCACCTCGGTATTATTTTCTTGTTGTTTCTCATGGGCTTGGAGCTCGATCCCACGAAGCTGTTGCTGCTGCTGAAGAAGACCACTGTGATCACCCTGGCAAGCAGCCTGAGCTTCGCCGCCATGGGAACCGGCATCGCGCTCGCCTTCGGTTTTCAGACGACCGAGTCGCTGATCGTTGGCGGGGCGATGATGTTTTCCAGCACCATCGTCGGGTTGAAGCTGCTGCCCATGACGGTCTTGCACCATCAGCGCACGGGAGAGATCGTCATCAGCATTCTGCTGCTGCAGGACCTAATCGCGATCCTGTTTCTGCTGGTCCTGGAGGGCGGAGGGGAGACCGGCGATCCGCTGCTAGAGATCCTACAGTTGGCCGCGGTACTGCCTTTACTCCTAGCAGGGGCGATCCTGCTGGTGCGACACGTCCTGATACGCCTGCTGGCGGCCTTCGACACGATCAAGGAATATACCTTTCTGGTCGCTATCGGCTGGTGCCTCGGGGTGGCGGAGGCAGCCTCGCTGCTCGGTCTCTCCGAGGAGATCGGCGCCTATATTGCCGGGGTGACCCTGGCATCGCATCCGATATCGCTCTACATGGCCGAGCGCTTGAGACCCTTGCGGGATTTCTTCCTGGTCATGTTCTTCTTCGCCCTCGGGGCGGGCTTCGATCTTTCGATGGCGGCCGAGATCTGGATGCCGGCGGTGCTTCTTGCGATCGTGATGATGCTGTGCAAGCCGCTCGTGTTCCGCTTCCTGCTGCGGCGCACAGGCGAAGCCGGGGGCCGCTCGGCCGAGATCGGTTTCCGCCTGGGACAACTCAGCGAGTTCTCGTTGCTGGTGGCCGCTCTTGCGCTGGCCCGCGGCGAGATCAGCCCCGGTGCGTCGTACCTGATCCAGCTCAGCACCCTGCTTACCTTTATCGTCTCGGTCTACCTGGTGGTATTGCGCTATCCGACACCGATCGCGCTGTCGGATCGCCTGCGCAGGGATTAACGACCGCGACCCTGCACACCCGATCGGTAATCTGCAGGTTACAATCTCCCGGAGCAGCGAAGCCAGACCCAACGCGGTACGGCTCCTCCGAGGGTGCGGTGTCTTCCGCTAACCCGCCGCGCCCTCGACCTCCCGTTGCAGAACGACGTCGCAACCGGACGGAATCTCGGCTTCCGGATGCACCTCCAGCACCTTATACACTCGCGGCTGGTGAAACAGTGAACTGAAGAAGAAGGTGAGCGGTCGGAAACCTCGAATACACACCGTATCTCCGTCCGCAACCTTTTTCTCGATCGCATCGTCGATCTTTCGGTGATGCACCAGCTGTTCGACGCTGGCGTAGGGCGCTGGCTTGAGATAGGTCCCGCCGGTCAATAAGACGACCGCCGAGAAGCTGAACAGCACCAGATATCGGTAGGCCTGCGCCCAGCAAACAGCGTGCCCGGTACGCTGCCGACGATGCCCGAGCAGAATCAGATTCAGGGCAACCAGCATGACCATCCAGAACAGGTAATAGCGAAGATAGTACGAGGATGGCAGGGCCGCGAAGACCAGCGTTAGCAGCAGGAAGAAGCCGCGGAATGCCCGCCGGTTCACGGCCTCCAATCGGCCGCTAAACTTCACGAAGACCAGTAGGTTGACCATAACATAGAGCCCGAAGAACCCGCCCATACGAAATGATCTGCTGTCCAGGCGTACCTCGCCCTGGCCCATGGTCCACGGGATGTACCTCTCGTCGTAGGCGCGGTACTCGAATACCGACGCCAACCAGCGTAGAAAGTGATTGGTGTGGAAATGGGCAGCCGAAATAGAGGAGGTGGGCCGGCTAATTCCGGGTAACTCAAGGCCCAGTAAATTCACCTGCAATGGAAAGAACGGATTCCCATAGATCGCGGTGTTCCGCAAGGCCGTGAAGCCCACGAGGAGGAACACCAGCAGGAAGAGCAGGACGATCAATCTCCGCCCCGCAACGCTGCCAACCGAAAGCCCCCCTACGCCGAGGTTCCTGTGCCGAATGAACAGGGCCAGAAAGCCGAGACCGGCGACTGCGACCAAGGGCCAGGATTGCAGCTTCGCGTTGCTGACTATGACCAGGGACGAACAAAAAAGCACGAGTTTCGCCGGACCGAAAGAATCCGGTCGCAAATACAGGTCGACAATGGAGAGCAGCGCGATGCTGATCAGTACTGCCACCGGCAGATCGATGTATGCCGTGGAGACCGCAATCTGCACCATTGGTACCGCAAGCAAAGCCACGGTCGCCAGAGCCGCGGAAACACCGAACACGCGTTTCAGATAACCGATGAAGAACAGGAAGCAGAAGAAAGAGATCGCGTCGATGTAACGAAGATCTCCAGTCAGTTTCCAAATCAATCCCTGCAGCAGATGCGGCAAACGCGGAAAACTGTAGAAACGGGACTCCAGATCCGCGGCCACCTGATAACAGTCCGTGTCACAGATCCCGACCAGGCGGGCAGCGAAAGGGAAATGGTAGACGAAAGGATCAAAATCGAAGCCCAGTCCGTTGGTCACGCGCAGGAAGACAAGGCCAAGCGATGCCACCGCCACAATCTTGAGCAGGAGCGATAACGAAGCATGCTCGAACGACCGAGCGAGGTCTTCACGCATGCTGGTCGGCTCCCTCGTTTCCGCTTGCGGATTGACCGCTGTGACGCCAGATACCCACTGGGACTGCGTTGATCCGGTAGCCCAGTTCCTGTTGCTTGTATTGTCCGCGGGGCTCGATCATAGAGGCAGGCCGCTGCGAACCGGATCGTGTTTCACCGGCGCTCTCCGGGCATCTGCTCGCCGTCGCGGGCTGGCGCGTCCTGCGCGGATGCCTTGCGCAATTCTTCGACAACCCGGCGCAGCTGCGTCACTTCCGCCTGTTTTTCGCTCCACAATACAGCCATGATCGCGATCGCCTTGTCCAGCGAGAGCTCGGGGGCGTCCCCGATGGCTGCGGAAAGCGAGCCGCTCGGCAGAAGGCTGCCTGGCCCTTCAGCAAATTCGGTTTCCAAGGCGTCGTTGCTCGTCTTGAAGCTCCCGTAGAACCGCAGCAGATCGTCGCTGGAACAGTTCACCCTCGAGGTTGAAATCTCCCGGTCTTTCCGCTCGAGTATCTGGACGATGTTCCCGCGCGAGGGGTTCTCGGTGTTGCCGACGAACCGCGGAAGATGTTTGTTGATTCGGCGCAGAAATTCCAATGCTTCCGACCCCAGGCTCACATTCCTCTGCTCAGGAAATGTAAAGTCGCCAGCAAGGTCGATACCAATCGCTGCGCAGATATCGACATACAGACGCTTCGGCGCAAGCCGATCCTTGTCGAAAGACCGGACAATAATGTTTTCCCTACCGAATACTTCGGACCAC
>JAHEIA010000239.1 GCA_024639625.1 Chromatiales bacterium | reverse complement strand
CGGCGCGCTCGCGCGCCCATGGCGTCCAGCAGCCCAGCATCCTTGCTCAGTTGCACCAGGGTATCCGCCAGTCCCTGGCCATCCCCTGGGGCGAGGCCGACGCCGATCGACTCGTCCCGCACAAGCTGCGCGATTTCCCCGTCGGGGGCACCGATAAACAGAAGAGGCCGGCCAGCGGCGCCAATCCCATAGATCTTGCTCGGCAGCACAAAGCCTTCCAGTTCGGGCCGTAGGATCACCATGTGAATATCCGCCACACCCAGACTCTCACGAAGCCGCTCGCGCGGTTGATAGGGTTGAAATAGAACGTTTTGCAACCCCCGAGCACGGCACTCCTCCGCCAGGCGCTCCATACCCACGCCGCCACCGGTGAACAGGAAACGGATCTTTTCCTGCGCCGCCAAAATCTGCGCGGCCTGCAACAGGGTCTGGTAGCCGTGGGCGCGTCCGAGATTGCCGGAGTAGCCGACGACGAACTTGCCTTGCAGGCCCCATGCCTCGCGCAACGGATTGGCGTCGCCGGCGAGGGGCTGAATCTGCTCCGCATCCGCCCAATTGGCAATCTGCTCGATCTTCTCCTGCGAGATACCCTGGGTGATGAGGCTCTGGGCCATGCTGCCGCCCAGTACGACATTACACGCGGCCAGGTCGAGCGCCCGATTGCGCCAGCGAGCCGCGTAGCGACCGAGTCTGCCCTGCGATCCCGCTACGCGAAGCGCGATGGCGACCTCCGGAAACAGATCCTGGATCCAATTCACCAGACGGGCCCCCTGCCTCCGCGCGATCCAGGCGGCGGGCAGCGCGATCAACGGTGGGTCGGTCATCGCTACCAGGATGTCTCCCCTTCGAGTCAGCCGTCGCAGTCGCCAGGTAGCGCTGAGGAAAAAGGTAAGGTAGTCCAGTCCACGGCCGACGAGCACCCGCCGACCGAACCGCGTCGACCAGACGCGGTGCACCGCGACACCTCGCAGTTCCTCTCGCGCCGGCAACCGCGCCTGCGGCGTATCGTAACCTTGCCGGCTAGTGACTACCTCTACGGCAAAACCGGCGCTCGCCAGATGGAACACCAGATCCGACAGCATCTGGCTCGTTGCGGAATGGTCGGGGGAGAAGTATCGGTTGAGAAAGATGATGCGCATGCGGTAGCGGAAGCCCAGGGGCGAACGAACCGGAATCAGGTTATCATTGCGGCCACGGGAAGGTAAGCGACGCGGGAGTCACCTCGCGCTCAGCCGGCGACGGGCGAAGACAATTTCTTGAGTCCATTCCTGGAGTGACCGAGTCGGCACATAACGTTTAACCAGAAATACATTGCAGCCATGATTCGGGCGTTCAGTTAGAAGGCATCGAATGAAAAAGAGAGCACTTATCACCGGCATCACCGGCCAGGATGGGGCCTATCTTGCGGAGTTGCTGCTCGCCAAGGGATACGAGGTACATGGCATCAAGCGCCGCACATCCCTGTTCAACACCGACCGCATCGATCACCTGTATCAGGATCCACACGAAAAGGATCGCCGCTTGATCCTGCATCACGGCGATCTCACCGACTCGTCTAACCTGATCCGCATCATGCAGGAGGTGCAGCCGGACGAGCTGTACAATCTGGCCGCCCAGTCCCACGTTGCGGTATCGTTCGAGGAACCGGAGTACACGGCGAATTCGGATGCCCTAGGGACTCTGCGCCTGCTCGAGTCCATCCGCATCCTCCGGCTCGAAAAGAAGACCCGCTTCTATCAGGCATCCACGTCGGAACTCTACGGCAAGGTGACCACGACACCGCAGACAGAGACCACCCCCTTCTACCCGCGGTCGCCCTACGCGGCAGCCAAGCTCTATGCCTATTGGATCACCGTGAACTACCGGGAGGCCTACGGCATCTATGCCTGCAACGGCATCCTCTTCAACCACGAATCCCCCATTCGGGGTGAAACCTTCGTCACACGCAAGATCACACGCGGTTTGGCCCGCATCAAGCTCGGTCTACAGGACTGTCTGTATCTCGGCAACCTGGAGGCCAGGCGCGACTGGGGGCATGCGCTTGACTACGTGGAGGCGCAGTGGCGAATGCTGCAGCAGGATGTAGCGGAGGATTTCGTAATCGCCACCGGAATGCAGTATTCGGTGCGGAATTTCGTCCAGACCGCCTGCGACGAGCTAGGCCTGCATATCCGCTGGCAGGGGGACGGCATCGCAGAGCATGCGGTTGACGAGCGCACCGGCAAGACCGTTGTCGCCGTGGACCCGCGTTATTTCCGCCCCACGGAGGTCGAAACGCTTCTCGGGGACGCCAGTAAGGCCAAGGAGCGGCTCGGCTGGGAGCCGAAGATCAGTTTTCGCCAGCTGGTATCCGAGATGGTGGTGGCGGACCTCAAGGAGGCGGAGAAGGACCAGCTATGCAAACGGGAAGGATTCGAGGTCCACGAGCGGCGTGAGTGAAACGACGCTTGCGAAAAGCATGGTATGAAAAAGCGACGATGGGAAAGGTCCGCCCCGGAAGCGGACGACGCGACGCCTGCGCGACGACTTGGCCCCGGAAGCGCAGCTTCCACTATCGTCCGTCGACGAACCCAGCGCCCTCGCTTGCCGCAGCCTTCGCTTGGTGCGCCCTACAGACATCGAGCTCGAGTGGGCGATGATGAGTTCTCAGCCGACTGACATCGGCCCTGCGCCAGCAATCCTCAGTCCGCGATCCCGGATCTTTCTCGCGGGGCACCGGGGCAAGGTCGGTTCCGCGCTCGCCGAGGAATTGACGAACCGGGGCTGCGCCCAGATCGTCACCCGCACCCACGCCCAGCTCGATCTGTGCGATCAATCCGCGGTACGCGCCTTTTTCGCGCAGCAAAAGATCGACCATGTGGTGCTGGCGGCTGCGAGGGTCGGAGGCATCCACGCCAACAACATCTACCCGGCCGAGTTCATCTACCAGAATCTCATGATCGAGGCCAATGTCATTCACGAGGCCTGGCGCGCCGGCGTACGCAGACTCCTGTTTCTCGGCAGTTCCTGCATATACCCCAAGTTCGCCCGGCAACCGATGCGCGAATCGGAGCTGCTTACCGGGATCCTAGAGGCCACGAACGAGCCCTATGCGGTGGCCAAGATCGCCGGGATCAAGCTCTGCGAATCCTACAACCGTCAGCACGGAACCTGCTATCGCTCGGTCATGCCGACGAATCTGTATGGTCCAAACGACAATTTCCACCCCGAGAACAGCCATGTGGTACCGGCCCTGCTGCGGCGTTTTCACGAGGCCAAGGAACGCGGAGACACGGAGGTCGTGGTATGGGGTAGCGGAACTCCGCGCCGGGAGTTCCTGCACGTGCAGGATATGGCCGCCGCCTGTGTCCACGTGATGGGATTGGCGGATGAAACCTATGCCGCCCACACCGAACCGATGCTCTCCCACATCAATGTGGGAACCGGGGAGGACGTTACGATCCGCCAACTCGCCGAGACGGTGCGCGAGGTGGTGGGGTTCGGGGGGGGAATCCGCTGGGACGCCGGCAAGCCGGATGGGACGCCACGCAAACTGCTGGACGTATCGCGACTCCGGGGGTTAGGTTGGAAGCCGAGGATCTCGCTGGAGGAAGGGCTCAGGTCGAGCTATCAATGGTTTCTTGCGCATCGGGATTCATTCCGCGGCTAGAGTCAGCCCCAGTATTGCCAACCGCCACCATCGCGGCGACAAAAGAGGCTGTGCGGGAAGATGCCGGGTCTCCGCTGGCCGTTGGGGCTCCCCCCGCAAGGCGTCGAGATCCATAGCAGGCACCCGGTCCTGGATAGCGTGGCCGCCTGTTGCCAATGCGTGCCCCGCAAACGAGTGCACATCGGATAGCGGGTTCGAGCTTGAGCTCGGAGCCGAAATCAGGACCGTCCGTCATCCCTCGCCGCTCACGCGACGCCACGAATCGGTGGTTCGTACAACCCTGCTTGCACCCGTCTCGATATGAGTCGCTGACGCTTCCTCTGCTCGACGATCTGCGAAGCGGCGATGATGACCGAGAACAACATGCCGGCCACGGTTCCCAGAATGATCAACACGAACGGGTCTCCGTACACCTGGGTGGCAACCGTGAAGGTAGCGATGTTAGCCAACAGAAACGCGAGGAAAGACGCGCCGTAAAACAGGAGCTTCTCGTGCGCCTGGGCAAGCAGATACATGCTTCGCCAAAGCCGAATGGTCAGGCTTCCGACAAGCCACAGAAGCGCGAGTGCCCCGGGTATCCCCAACTCCACCACGATCTTGCCCAAGCCCGCCTCAGCAGCCCCGCCCGCGGCGGCGACCGCTCCCCCGACATGCTGGGCCCCTTGGCTCGTCACGCCCACCCCGAGGCCCAATCCGTCGGAGCGGGAAATAGCAGAACGAAGGAGATCCAGTGCCGTAGCGAAGCGCTCGATTGCCTCATCAAACACAGTCGCACCCCGCTGCACGTAGATCGACTGGGTCGAACTCGGATCGAGAAGCGTAAGGGCAAAGGAGCCGAACACGCCGAAGATCAATAGCGTCACCGTAAGTCGCCCTGCTCCCCGCCCGAACAGGGCCAGAATACTCCATTGCACGACAAGAAAAATCGTCAATGCCATCAACATCTTTCTGCGGCCGGTGAGGATGATAGCGCCGATCAGCAACACCACTGCAACGGCTACCACGACGCGTAGCGCAAACGACCGATTCTGCGTGGCGAGGACGATGAGAAACACCGCCGCAGTCGCCGCATGCCAGGCAGCAATTTCTCCCACGCGAAAGGTCCCAGGGAGCGATTCGAACGCGGTCCCAATGTCATAAATGATGATCTGTTGACCCGAAAAGGTCCCCACATCCCGCAGTACCGGATACGCATCCTTGTACCAAAGAGACAGATAGACCGTGAGGGCAAGAGGCCCCAGGATCAGCACGTAGGTCGTCAGAAATCGTTTGATTGCTTTCTCATTTCTCGCGTAAGCAATACCCACCAGGAGGGCCGTCACGGGTGCCAAGTAGAAGACCACCCCCAGAGCCGGCAACACCGGATTTTGCCAGCGCAGCAGGGAGTGTATGGTCTGCAGTGCCACTACGAGCAGTACCAGGATCCAACCCAGCTTCACGGATGGCGCACCGAGGGAAAGGTAGCGAAAGCGGGCCAACGAGTTCTGCGCAAAGGCGGCGAGCACAACCACCCCAAAGATCGCCGCCGACCAAACGACGTAGTAGGCGGGCACCCCTTCGGTCAACTTGCGAAACGGATCCTGAACCGCACCGATAAGCAGCACCAACAACAGACCTGCTCGCCAGTCGGTGATGGTCACTAGAACCGCAACGATCGAAACCAGTACGACCAGAATCAGCACGGGTCACCCAGCCGTGAGAGGTTCGATGAAGGATCAGGCGGCACGGCGCGCGACAGACCAACGACCCAGCACCAGGAGATCCATTTTGGTGCGCAGAAAACACTCCAGCGCTTCGCGGGGGCAGCAAACAATGGGTTCGTTCTCGTTGAACGAGGTATTTAGAAGCATCGGTACACCGGTCCGATCGGCAAACGTACGGATCAGC
>JAHEIA010000238.1 GCA_024639625.1 Chromatiales bacterium | reverse complement strand
TCACTTGGTCCGTAAGCCGCATGTCCAGCGGCGAGCGCCAGCGCCTGGCGCTGGTCCGGCTCCTGGCAGGAGGACCGGAGGTGCTGCTGCTCGACGAGCCTACGGCGAATCTCGATGCCTCGAACACCGAAGGTGTCGAACAATGTATCGCCGAGTACCGGCGAGAACAAGGTGCCGCCGTGCTCTGGGTGAGCCATGATCCCAGCCAACGCGAACGCGTCGCCGACCGGGTGTTTGCTATCCGCGGCAAGCGGCTGCAGCCGGAGGAATCTGCATGGACCTGATCCGTCTAGGCCCTCTCGATCTTGCGATTGCGGCGTTCCTGGTCTGCGCGCTGGCCGGTCTCAGCGCTGCCCTGCGCCTGGGGATCGAGCGGAGCCTGCTGGTAGCGGCCGTGCGCAGCGCAATCCAGTTGGGCCTCCTCGGCCTGGTGCTCAAGACCCTGTTCGCTCAGGTCCATCTCGCCTGGATCGGACTGCTTACCCTGGTGATGCTCCTGGTCGCCGGCTACGAGGTCATGGCAAGGCAGAAGCGACGGTTCCGGGGCATCTGGGGGATGGGCATCGGCACCCTATCGATGTTCCTGTCCTCGTTCAGCGTTACCCTGCTCGCGCTGCATGTCATCATTCGCGTCGAACCCTGGTATCAGCCGCAATATCTCATCCCGCTGCTCGGCATGCTGCTCGGCAACACGATGTCGGGAATCTCCATCAGCCTGAACAACCTGACGCAGACCGCCTGGCAGCAGCGGGGCGCGATCGAAGCCCAGCTGACCCTGGGATACGACTGGGAGAGAGCGATCGGCGGCATTCGCAGGGACTCCCTGCGCGCCGGACTGATTCCCATCATCCAGGCGATGGCCACTGCCGGCGTCGTGAGCCTGCCGGGAATGATGACCGGTCAGATCCTCGCCGGCAGCCCGCCATTTGAGGCAGCGAAATATCAGCTGATGATCCTGTTGCTGATCGCTGTGGGGACCGGGTTCGGCGCCGTTGCCGCTGTCTGGATCGGCTCTCGCCGCCTGTTCGACGACCGCCAGCGCCTGCGCCTCGAGCGTATCAAGAGCTGAAACGCTGCCCGCGCTCAGGCGCCGCCGTCAACCGCGAGCCGCACCCTTCGACTGCCGCACCAGCTTCCAACCCAACAATACCAGGGGAGCGGCGTGCAGAAACAAATCGAAGATGTCGATCGGTCGCGTCAAAGTGCCTGCAAACAGCATCTGCAGCTTTTCCCAAAGATGCGGTTGCGGCACCACCGGCGCTAGCGCCATCAGAATCGCCGCCAAGGCGAGCGGAGCCGTAGGAATCTTATCCAGCCAAGCCATTGGGGGGCTTCTCCTCATCGATTACTGCGTGTTTTCAAAGATCGGCTTCACATTCCGCGCACAATGAGCGATAGATTTCCGCATCGAGGCGGGAAAAGCAGCAGGCAATGATCTCCATGAATTCCGCTGCGAACCCGTGCATCACTTCGAGAGCGATGCTGGCAGCCTGCTCCTTGGGATAGGCATATACACCGGTGCTGATTCCCGGAAACGCAATGCGCTGGACCTGATGTTCCCGCGCCAGGGTCAACGAGCGCTCATAGCAGGCACGGAGCAGGTCCGCCTCACCCCGATCACCCCCGTGCCAGACCGGCCCCACGGCGTGGATGACGTACTTGGCGGGAAGCCGAAAGCCCGGGGTAAGCTTTGCTTGTCCGGTTGCACAGCCCGCCAAGGCCCGGCAAGCCTCGAGCAGCTGCGGTCCCGCGGCCCGATGAATTGCGCCGTCCACGCCACCGCCCCCGAGCAGGCGATTATTTGCTGCATTGACGATGGCATCCACATCGAGTTTGGTGATATCCCCGACAAGAATCCGAACCTTTCCCATATCGCTTGTCCGATTGCCAGAAGCCCAGTGCGGCAATATGATGCCTGATCTGGATTCTTCCATTCCACAATGGCCGATGTCCACCCTATCGATTCTTGCTCTCCTCGCCGGTGTGTCCTGGTTCTGGCTCGACAGCTTGCGCGCGCGGGAGATCGCCACTGAGATCTGCAAGGCGGCGTGTACCCGCTCGCAGGTGCAGTTTCTCGACCAGACGGTGGCCCTGGGCAGGATCGGGATTCGCTGGAGTGCGGACGGCTTGCGCCTGCGCCGGATGTACCGGTTCGACTATAGCGAGGAGGGGGTGGGCCGGCACAGCGGCTCCGTAGTGATGCTGGGCACGGATCTGGAGGAGCTCAGCATGGGCTTGCCGAGCCACGCCGAGGACGCGTGAGCGCACCCTCGCCGAGCTTTACTTGACGACCTTCAGACTCGGCCGATCGCGCCCGGGGGAGGGATCGGGGCCACCGTCGGAGGGATTGCCGGGCTCTTCCTCGGCGAACAGCATGCCGTGACCGTTCTCCCGGGCGTAGATCCCGAGCACCGCCTGCGGCGGAAACATCACGTCCATCGGCGCCCCGCCAAACCGGGCATTGAAAGTGATCAGGTCATTGCCCAACTGGAGGTCGCGCACCGCGCCCGGGCTGATGTTGAGCACGATCCGCCCCTGCTCCACAAACTGGGTGGGCACCAACACATGCTCCGCTTCCGCATCCACTAGAAGGTGCGGGGTAAGCTCGTTGTCGAGCAACCATTCGAATAGGGCTCGAATGAGATAGGGGCGATTGGAAGTCATCGAACTCGGCGAACCGCGGTACAAAAACAGCCGGTCAGCCGCGCATCTCGCGTTCCAACTCGGTGAGACTGGCGCGAAACGATTCCCGTTCGAACATCCTGTCAGCGTAGTCGGATACCGCTTTCGCCTGCGGCGGCAGCTCGACCCCCAGCAAAGGCAATCGCCACAACAAGGGGACGATGCAGCAATCCACGAGGGTAAACTCCTCGCACATGAAGAAGGGTTTGGCACCGAATACCGGCGCTGCCGCACCGAGGCTCTCGGCCAGTTGCTTACGCGCCTCGTTTGCTGCCTTGTCCGCTTGCGCGCGGATACGCCCAGCGATGAGATACCAATCGCGCTCCACCCGGTACATCAGCTGGCGCGAACGGGCGCGCGATACCGGGTCCACAGGCAACAATGGTGGATGCGGGAAACGCTCGTCCAGATACTGCATGATGATGCTCGAGTCATACAGCACCAGGTCCCGATCCACCAAGGTCGGCAAGCTGCCATAGGGATTCAGGTCGAGCACGTCCTCGGACACGTCCGCCGGATCCACGTCCATGATCTCGACGGTGATATTCTTTTCCGCAAGCACCATGCGAACCCGATGGCTGTACGCGCTTTGCGGGTCGGAATACAACGTCATCACGGAACGTCTATTCGCCACTACCGCCATGTACTCTCCCATGAAGCGAGACCTGCCCGGGCCCTGTGAGAAGACCCGGCATAAACAAGGCGCACAGTATAACCGAAAACTGTGCGCCCGGGGCTTCTTGGTCCCAGCTGATCAGGCAGATACCGTCAATGCACGTCCTTCCAGTATTCTTTCTTCAGCGCATACGCGATGACGAAGAATACCGCCAGGAATAGCAGCACGTAGATGCCCAAACGCTGGCGTTCCAGCTGGACCGGCTCTGCCGCGTAGGCCAGGAAGGCAACCAGATCGCGTACAGCAGTGTCGTATTCGGCAGGCGTCAACGATCCGGGAGCCACCAGGTTGAAGCCGACAAACTCCTTTCGGGTGTTTCCTTGCTCATCGGTTTCTTCCTTGAATTCAGCTTCTTGCCAACCCTGGAGCGGAGCCAACACATGGGGCATCCCGACATCCGGGAAGACGATGTTGTTCACGCCGAGGGGTCGCGACGGATCCAGGTAGAAGCTGCGCAGATAACTATACAGCCAATCCGCCCCATTCTTTTTCGCACGCACGATCAGCGACAGATCCGGCGGAGCGGTTCCGAACCATTCGGCGGCTGCCTTTGGATCCATGGAGATGGTGGCCTTGTCGCCCATCTTCCCACCACGGAACATCAGATTGTCTCTTACCTGGTCGTCGCTCAGCCCGAGGCCTTCGGCGATCTTGTGGTAGCGCACATACTGCAGGGAGTGGCATCCCATACAATAATTAAAGAAGTACTTAGCGCCTCGCTGTAGCGACGCCTGGTCGTTCAAATCGATCTTGACGTGATCCAGGTGCACGCCGGCCGAGCTGCTCATTCCTGCCGCAGGCACCACAGCCAGCAGCAATCCGAATATCAGCTTTTTCATTTGCTCACCCTCTCCGGAACTGGCTTGGTCTTGTCCATCTTGCTGTAGATCGGCATGAGCAAGAAAAACAGGAAATAAAGCACGGTGAATATCCGCGCGAACATCGTAAAGGTCGGCGTCGCCGGCTGGGTGCCGAAGAAACCGAGCATCACGAAGCTCACGACGAAGATGGCCAGAGCTACCTTGAAGATCAACCCCTTGTAGCGGATCGATTTGACGCCGCTACGATCGAGCCAGGGCAACACGAACAGCACCGCGATGGCGGCGAACATGGCCACCACGCCGAGGAACTTATCGGGCACCGCGCGCAGGATGGCGTAGAAGGGCGTGAAATACCACAAGGGTACGATATGCTCCGGGGTCTTCAGGGGGTCCGCCGGGATAAAGTTATCGGGCTCGAGGAACCAGCCGCCGAATTCCGGAAGGAAGAAGACCACCAGCGAGAAGACCGCCAGGAATACCACCACACCGACAATGTCCTTGACCGAATAATAGGGATGGAAAGGGATGCCGTCGGCCGGCTTGTCGTCAGCCCAGCGGTTGCCTTTCGGCCCCTTCTTGATTTCCACGCCGTCCGGATTGTTCGAGCCGACTTCGTGCAGCGCCACGATGTGCACGAATACCAGCATCACCAATACCAACGGGAGCGCAATCACATGGAAGGCGAAGAAGCGGTTCAACGTGGCGTCGGATATCACATAGTCACCGCGAATCCAGAGCGCGATATCCTCACCGACCACGGGCACCGCGCCGAAGAGCGAGATAATTACCTGCGCGCCCCAGTAGGACATCTGCCCCCAGGGCAACAGGTAGCCCATGAAGGCCTCGGCCATCAGCGCCAGGTAGATGAACATGCCGAGGATCCACAGCAGTTCCCGCGGCTTCTGGAATGAGCCGTAGAGCAGACCACGGAACATGTGCAAGTAAACGACGATAAAGAAGAAGGAGGCGCCGGTGGAGTGCAGATAGCGCAACAGCCATCCCCAGTCCACGTCGCGCATGATGTACTCGACCGAGGCGAAGGCCGTTTCAGCATCTGGCTTGTAGTTCATGGTGAGCCAGATGCCGGTCACGATCTGGTTGACCAACATCAGGATCGCCAACGAACCGAAGTAGTACCAGAAATTGAAATTCTTCGGGGCATAGTACTGCGCGAGATGTTCGTTCCATACCTTGGTCAGGGGGAAACGTTCGTCGACCCAGCCTACGAAACTGTTTAGCATGCTCATCAGGCGGCTCCTCCGTCGTCACCGATCAACAAGGTGGTGTCTGACAGGTACTGATG
Organism: Chromatiales bacterium; assembly: GCA_024639625.1. Taxonomy (GTDB): domain Bacteria; phylum Pseudomonadota; class Gammaproteobacteria; order Chromatiales; family Chromatiaceae; genus JAHEIA01. The sequence continues at coordinate 70 of JAHEIA010000238.1, read as the reverse complement.
GGGCGGGATAACCAAGTTGAGAGGTGCGGGAACCCCCTGGTAGACCCTGCCGGCCAAGTCGAAGCGAGAC
>JAHEIA010000237.1 GCA_024639625.1 Chromatiales bacterium | reverse complement strand
TTTTACGTAACCGTGCTGCGTGCGCTCAATGCTGACTCCTACTTCGCGGAGTTCTGGCATGAGACCTTCATGCCCTTGCCGCTATGGTCCATGGAGTGGTTGCGATGGGTGTTACACGCGGGAGGGGCCGTGCTGCGGAGTACATTGGGGCTACCTTTCTCGATCGCCGCGGTCGCGGCTGGTGCTGTCGGGACGGTTTCCCTGGTCCGACGACAGCCGGTCGCAGCCACCTTCCTCCTGTCGCCACTTCTTCTTGCACTGGTCACGTCCGCTTTTGGCCGCTACCCGTTCGCAGGTCGATTTCTCCTGTTCGCCGCACCGGCGCTGTTTGCCGTTGTGGGCGAAGGAACGGCATGGATGCTACGACCGCACCGATTCCGAGGGGCGGCGCTATTGAGGTGGCTGGTTGTCGGTGCCCTGGTTGTGCAACCCGTTGTCCTAGCGGTGGATCACATCGTACACCCTGACGCACCCCAGGAGGTCAAGCCAGTGCTCACCCAACTCCGGGAATACAAAGCCTCGGATGACACGTTGATCGTCGATCGCGCGCTGCTCTGCCCATACCTTTACTACCGAGAGCGATTCGAGCTCGCGGATCTCCGCACTCGGGTTGTCACACCCCCAGCTTCCGAGGGACAAACAGGCGAAGTCCTTGCTAAGGCGCTGATAGCGGATCGAATCGGGACCCGGCTGTGGCTGTTACTGTCGGATCTAGGTGATCTTGATCCGGCCGATATCGGGTCGCGGCTGGATGTCGCGGCCGACCAAACATTCGAGTGTTCCCAAGCCGTCAGGACCCAGGGGGTCGTTCTGCTTCTCTGTCTCCGGAGGACAGGAAATTCAAACGTGCCAGGGTTGGAATGAAGAGAGCGCTGCCAGCGAAGCAACTTTCAAACAAGTGCGTTTGCGGAGGTAAGGGGCGGAGCGGTGGCGAGAAATCCGCCGCCCCGATAGTCCCAGGTCCGAAAGATCGGCAACATTACCGGACCCTGCGGACGCTTGCCGAATACGCTTTCTTGCTGCTCAGGCGTTGATATTCGCCTCGAGCACGTTGGGATAGGTCCTCCACGCAGCGAACGGCTCCTGTTCCATCTTGCCCTGCAGCTCCTGCAGCTCGCGACGAAACTGCCGGAACAACTCGGCCCCACGTTCGTCGAGCGCCAGGTAGGAAAAATCGTCCAGCAGCTGCTTGCGGTGAACATTCAGGATGTAGTTCATGTTGACCAGCCGCTGGTAGACATCGCGCGGCTCGCGCTGCCCGTCGAGATACACGCGCACCGGCGCCTTGTGCACCCACATCTGGTAGTTCCAGAGACCCGTTCCCAGGGCGTCGTGCTGCACCGCCGCCATGTAGATGAATGCGCCGATCAAGCGGGAAACCGCCTCGCGCGTCGTGCGGCCATCGGTGATCCCGGCGATCCCGTTGGGGATCAAAGAGTCGAGCTCGCTCAGCCAATCGCGGACCTCCGCGTCGCTCTCGATCGCCGAGTCGCTGGCATAATAGGCCGCGACGTAGCGCCGGGCGTGTGCGTGCAGGACATCGAACAGCTCCACCAGATTGTCTTGCACCGGGGATGCGACAGCAAGAGCATCGAGTCCGCGCTGCGTCCAGTCGCGCCGCGGATCAAGCACCGTGATGCGGTAGTCCTGGAAGGTCCCCTCCATCAGCCGGCACAGCCCCTCGTAGGCAAAGCTGAACACGGTCTCGAAGTCCCCCCCGCGCGCCATTTGGGCCATGGTGGAGACCTCGTTCGAGTATTGGGTACCGAACATGTGAGGCCACAGCAGCCGCTTCAGGGGATGGTCCTTGGAAAACCGATTGCGTGTGGCGATACCCAGTGCCGAGCCTGCCGCCAGATGCACCCAGTTCTGGTGCCGCACCAGGGTGATATCGTTGTTCGCCGCGCACAACGCCAGGCGCACGGCTGCACGCCAAGAAGGGTCCTCGGGCGTCACGCTGCCCAATGCGCAGTCGATCCTGACCGCGCGGACCCGCCGCTCGGCTAGAACGTGCTCGAAGAACACGCTGCTGCCCAGGTTCTGTAGACCCGGATGGTGCGCATAGCCGCCGAGATGGGAGAGATCCCAATGCAAGCCCTGCTCCGGCGTGTGTTGCAGATAACAGGCAAAGGGGCTCTCCAGAGCCAGTTCACCAAGATCGGGCCGGTCCTCGCCCGCATACTCGTCGGGCATCAGCGGCGCGGGGAAAAGGGTCCGGTGCGCGGGTGTATAGGCCTCGTCGAGGGCCTGTTGCGCGTCTTCGCTGATGGGCGGCAGCCCCGCCTGCATCGGTGGAAAAACCGAATACAGCCCAATCTGGGCGCGGATGAAACCGCGCTTGAACGCCGAGTTCTCGTCCTCCGGAACATGGTCGCCAACCGGGATTGCGCGCAGCGGAATGCCGCGATAGGCCTCCGCCATGGGCACACCGGTCAGGGCGCGCCCGGGATCCGATGGCAGAGGAATGTGCACCGGCTTGTTGCCGCGAAACTTGACCACGGCCAGCCGGTTCCAGAATCCCCGGCGAATGCGCCAGGAAAATGGCAGGGTTGATTGGTTCGTCATGACCAGCCTCCCGTATGCCGAGCGTGCCGTTGCTATCTACCCACGAAAGACGCATCGCTCTCGGCGCCTGGGCGCGGCTTCCAGGCAAGCGAATAATAGGCGCCGCGATCCCGCGCCCAGGGATCGAAGGCGTTCACCACGTGCGCGAGCTCTTGTTCGAGCTCCGGCATGGTGCGCAGCAAAACCCGTTTCAAGGGAGAGACCTCCTGTCGATGGCCGTTCGGCTCTCCCTGCTCCCAGCGCTTGCCCCCGGGACCGTTGTCTTGCACCCAAGCCACGCCGAGGTCGCTGTAGAACTCCGGGCGGAAGCTCGAAGTGAAGAAGCGATCGCTGAACAGGCGGCGCGAGGCATTCAAAATAAACACCACGAACTGGGTCTCGGAGATGGCGAAGCCATGCGGGCGGGTTGACTCGGCCAGCCATCCCACCACGGTGTCCACGTCTTCCACATTGTCGACTAGCGAGCCGTTCGGGTGGCCCAGGCAGTCGGTGATCGGCGAGCCGTCGTCGTTCACCTGGGAGCGCGTTATGACCTTGGAGTCGTCGCACAGGTGCTGACCGTACACCTGGCGCAACAACCCAACCAGATGCTCCTGCTCCTGACGCGCCGGCGAGTCCGCGGGTAAGCGCCGATCCACTAAGTCGTCGAAGCTCGACACCTGTTTGAGGCCGTATTGCCGGCGAAACTCATTGTACCGGGGTATGCCCCGCTCGCGATCGCGGATGATATCCAACGCGGCGATGTCTACGCTTCCCGTGCCGCTCGTCAAACGGGGCATGTGCAGGTTCTGCAGGAACTGGGCATGGTTCTGCAACGCCAACAGGCCCAGCCGCTGGCGCCCCAGGCTCAGCGCCCAGTTGGCCAGCCCGCCGTCGCTCATCGCCGCCGTCGCCCGGCCCCGGAAGGTGGAAACGACCGGGACCTCGGCACGGATGATATTGGGATCCGCGCCCCACTCCCGGTATTCCATGAGATCGGGCAGCAGCGGGTGAAGACGGTAGACGGTGATAAACTCCTCGGGAAAGTTAAACGGCGCACCGAAGTGATTGACGCCGCCGTTCACGTGCTCGGGATCGGCCAGATTCCATACGTCCTTCTCCGCGGCGCCGACACCGGAAAGGACCGTGCCTGTAGCATAGCGCTTGCTCCCCAACCCGACGATGCCCGGCCCCGACGCGAACACGGAATACCAGGCCGTTTTCTTCGCGACATCCTCGGACGCGCCGAAGTTGTTCACTACAATCTCGCCCAAGGCCTTGCTCAGCATGGGGTACTCGTGGAATAAGCCGTTCCAGTTGCTGTTCATGCCGCGGTATAACGGCTCGTCATAGAGCAATTGCGTAGTCCACTCGATGGTGTGAATCTTGGCAATCTCAGCTGCTACGACCAGCCTCGCCAGCTGAAACAATTCTTCCGCCGTCACGTCCTGATAGCGGATGACCTGCTGGGGATGCGCCGGGTTGCGCAGCCCCGAGTCCGCGTCCGGGGTCTTGCGCGCCTGTTCGCGGAATGCATCGATAAAAATGTTGTGTTCTCTGGCAAACAGGTTGTGAAAGAAGCTCATCCCGAGGGTCCAGTTGTCCGGAAACGCGGTGGCCTCCTGCCCTGCCCAAGCGGGGTTGATGGGGTCACCCGGCGCAAACAACGGAAGATATCCCAGCTCTTCTCCTGCTCCGTGCCGGTCGCCTCGCTGCACCAGGAGCAGCTTCGCCGGATCCCGAGGGTCCCGCTTCACCCGCCGTTGCGACCTTTCGTCGTAGCCATAGAGCTGCGATGCGTCCCACCAGGCGGTGACCGTATTGCGGAACCTGGCGGGTGCCCGCGCAAGATAGTCCCGCCCCTTGTGTTGGAAGCTCGTCGGCTCGCTGGCATCGGCGACCAGCGCCTTCTCCATGGCGTCGTCGGGCCGACAACCAAGTCGCTCCGCATCCTGTGGCGTCAAAGCGCTCTCTGTGTTATCGAGCAACTGTTTCGCGCACCCGAGCGTCATATACTCCGCCTGGTTGCGTCCCTCGTCCAAGTGCGAAAACCAATCGTGGTTCATGAACTGGATCCAGAAGGCCGCGAGCACGTTGAAGAATGGCGCCTTCTTGTAATCGCAGTTCGCCTCCGGCGAATTGCCCGGTTGTCCGTATCCTTGGTTGCAGCGCTCCGGTTGCGACTGCGCTCGGGTGAACAAGACTCTGCTGATCACTTGCGGGTCAGGCTTCAGGAGTCCCAGCCGGTCGCCGTGCCGATTGCGTATCAGCTCGGTTCGGCTCAGCCGGGGGAAGGTCTCTTCGAACTGGACATTGCGGGCGAACAGCGTCCCGGTCGAGCCCATGAGCGGATTGCGGATGTCGTTGCAGATTCCCGTCAGGTTCCTGTGGCGTATCAGGTCGCCGCTGCAGAGCTGCTCGCCGGAACCCCCGACCGCTTCGTAGTACGCATGTCCGTCGGGCAGTCGCATCTTGTCCCAGACGTTCAATGATGGCCCGTCCACGCCTTCCACACCCTGGACGTATTCCGGGTACGTGTAGTTGTCAAACAGGTTGAACTTGATCAGCTCCACGCGCTGGTATTCCAGATCGAGAAGCGCTCCGAAGATCCCGCGTTCGTCGGGACTGCCCAGTCCCGCGCTCTTGAATATGCCTTTCGCACGAGACGTCTCGTCTCCCACCGCCCAGTAGTTGGCCCAGTCGATCCATGGTGTATCTCGATACTCGGCTGCCTTGTCCCCCCCGCGGCACAGCGCGGTATAGTCTTCGACCTTACCGAGGAAACGACGACTGCGGTCGCTCGCAACCGGACGGAAACCCGCCGCCAGTCGGTCGCTACAAGCTTTGAGGGAACGGCTATCCTCGTCGAGCGTGTGCGGATCTGTGGTGACCAATCTGTAGACCACGAACCCGCCGAGCAGCGAGACGGCGACCCCAAGCCCAATCCAGGCAGATCTCCCCATCGATATTCTCCTTTCTCTCGTTGCTGCGTCCCGTAGTGTCGAAAACTAGTCGGCGGGCTCAAAACCCGGCCTCA
>JAHEIA010000006.1:16062-17917 GCA_024639625.1 Chromatiales bacterium | reverse complement strand
CTCCGGCAGAAGGTTCAAGAAAAGGAGAGAGTTGGTCTGGGTCGCGTCCGACGAACTGGTTGGTATCTACCAGCGGGAACCGCACAGATTGTGGCGCCGGGTGCGGCAGTTGAAGAAGCCCAAAAGGACGATACGCAGCATAATCCAGGCCAAGGAGCGTTAGGCCCTCGAGCAGGCGCCCCGCGCGGCCCTGCTTCGCGGGGCTATCAGCGCGGTCCGCGCCACCAGGGTGGTGGCGGAGGCGGGACTCTACCGCGGCCCGGCCCCCAGCCTGATGGGTGAGGCTGCTGTGCGAATTGGCGGTGCAGGTCCTGTTTCCAGGTCTGCGAACGCATCTCCTGGTGCTGACGGAATACCGCTCGCTCCCTGTCCTGGGTGCGGGTAAAAGCATCGAGTTGGGCCTGCTGGAACTGCTGAAACCGGGCCTGTTCCTGGCGCTGACGTTCGGAAAACACGCGTCGCGCCTGTTCCTGGTGCTGGTTGAAGAGTTCGTACTCTCGCTGCATCCAGTCCGCCGCGGCGGCGCCGGTGACGGAAATCGGATCCGCGTCCTTCTCGGCTTCCGCCTTTTTCAGCGCCTCCTCCGCCTGGCTTTGCGGTGGTTCGGCTTCCGCCGCACCGGCCGGCTTGGGCAGCGCCTCCCCCTCGGTACCTGGCAACGGCCGGCTCAAGATCTCAGTGATGCGTTCCAGCAGGGTGCCGTCGTCATCTTCGTCGCTCGGAATCCGGCTATCCTTTTGAGGCGGAGAAGCGCTGTCGGCAGTACCGGGCAGTGGGCTGTTAAGAATCTCAGAGACCCTTGCCAACCAGCCTTTGTCGGTGTCTTCGGTCATGGTTCCTCTCCCTAAGTCAGCCCTTGATTTTGCGAGCGATCCAGAGGATCAAGAGAGCGCCGACCACGGCGACGATGAAGGTGGCGATCAGGCCGCCGCTTCCCGAAATGCCCATCAGCGACAGGCCATAACCACCGACGAGCGCGCCGGCAATCCCCAGGATCACGTCGCCCAGCACGCCGTAGGGCGATTTTCCGCCCATGATCTTTTGTGCAAGGAAGCCGGCGACACCGCCGATCACGAGCCAGACAATGAGGGTCCAGATAGGCATGAGCAACTCTCCTGTATCGGTTATCGGGCCCCGTCGCGGCAGCCGGCCCTTGTCTCAATCGATGTATTTTCATTATATTCTTACTCTCTTATTATCTCTAGCGTAGCCGGCGGAACCCTGCAGCCAGCTTCACGCGTCCTGCGTACTTTGACACCTGGCTGGGTAGCATGCACTATCGCCTAGCAGCCAGGAATCGGTCTGCTATCGTCCGCCTCGGAATGCCGAACAGGCAGCTGCTCGCCTTAGCATCCGCGGGGCGCCAATCCGGATGGCGGGCGCATGATTTCGGAGAACCCGATCCTTAATAACCGGAGGCCGCTGAACGGGGCCCGCCGAGACACCTCGGCAACCTGCGGTTTCTTACCAACCACGATGAATTAGCAAGGAGATAGGAATGGGACTTTTTGATTTTGCAGCCGACCTGGGCAAGAAGCTGTTCGGTGATAAGGATGATCCGTCGGAGAAGATTCAGCAGCATATCGAGTCCGACAATCCAGGAGTGGAAGGCCTCGAGATCAAGGTCGAGGAAGGGGTAGCCAAGGTCTCCGGCAAGGCCAAGGACCAATCGGCCTTCGAGAAGATCGTCCTCATGGCCGGTAACGTGTTCGGTATTGGCGAAGTCCAAGCGGCCGAGCTCGAAGTGGAGGAGCCGACCGAGATCAAAGTCGAGTACTACGTGATCCAGAAGGGGGATACCTTGTGGGCGATCGCCGAGAAGCACCTGGGCAACGGCAGCAAGTACACCCAGATC
>JAHEIA010000006.1:0-16052 GCA_024639625.1 Chromatiales bacterium | reverse complement strand
AGCCGAATTTGAGTGGCGGCAAGCACCCGGGCCGCGGAGGGAATCGCGCTCGGCGCCGCATTCACGACTTGACCTGACAGCCGCACCAGCGAAGCCGGTCGCTGTCAGATCAAGTTCACCGGAGGGCCGTAGCGGCGCTAGGGCCCGTGCTTTGCGGTCGATCGTGGCGAGCCGCTGTTGGCCAAAGCTTCCTGCCCCTCAACCCGGCATGATAGGTGCTCCCGGTAGACGCCGGCTGCCGGGTCTGCAATTCTCCGTACTATTTCATCGGTCCCAGGCAAACCGGCGGACTCGCGTTCGGTTCCGAGAATCTTTTCAACCGACCCAGCGCGCGGACCGGTATACACCGGCCAATTGGGACCCCCGGGTCTTTGGGTCGTCCATGCCGATTCACCGGGCTGAATCTCACGCTCACCGTGCCGTTGGTGGGCGCCATCTATCCGACGGTATAAGGCCTGCGCACCCCCCAATGGAGTGCGAGTCGCTCGGCACTCAGTTGCGCCCTATTGGGATAGAAAGCGGTACGCGGTGTAGATCCCGGCGATCAGGAGGCCGGCAAGCAGCAAAGGCCGGAGCTTCGACTCCTTTGGCAAATGAGTTCCTACGACTTGATGCGCATTCTTGGCGACATAGGCATCGATAAGTTGCTTGGCCTCTCTGAGTCCGAGATCTCGCTGCTCCCGCAGCAGCTTGATCGCATCGATCTTCCGATTTGCGCGTAGCGCGTCGAGCACGTCGTCAGGAAATTCTGACTCGGCCACGCCCTCTTTACGGTTAAGTCCCGGCTGCTTCATTCGCTACCATTCTTCCGATGGGACCCTCTCGCTAGCGGCCGCCCTGCGATCTACAGGCGCCTATCTTGGTCGCCGATCTCTCCCATGGTAGAGCGTACCGATCGCGCACGATTCCGCGCAGGGCTTGTCTGTCCTCCTGCCTCTCCAGGAGGCCCTCCGCATGCTCTTCGAGCACCGGGCAGCCCCCTGTTCCTATGCCTGACACACTCCTCAGGCCATTGTGTCGGGCCCGACCAATTCCAGTACTGCAATCTCCGGATAGCAGTTGAAGCGTACCGGGTAGATGGCCCAGCCGATCCCTCGACTGATGAAAAGTTGGGTTCTCGGCGTGGATATCAGGCCGCTGGAATACGCCTTGTTCTTCACTGGCAGCACGGGTGGGCCAAAGAATGGGAATACGACCTGCCCACCGTGTGTGTGTCCGCTGAGCACCAGCGACAGGGGGGTATCGTAGGGCGTGTCTACCGAATCCGGATTGTGCGCCAATAACACTCGGCACTCATGCGCATCGGAGCAGGAAAACACCTTGTCGATCTTCAATTCGTCTTCCCAATAGTCACCTGCTCCACCGACAAGGATCCTGTCGCGTCCTCTGGCGACAGGCGTGCATCTGTGCCGTAGGTTCTGCCCGCTTCGTTCCATCCAATAAAGGGATCGATCAAGGTCCGCCCAATGATCGTGATTCCCGAGAACCGAGTAGACCCCGTATCTTGCCTCCAATTTCGACAAGATGGGCCAGACCTTGTCGATCTCCTCGATTGTGTTTCTTTCGTGTACGTAGTCGCCTGTACAGACGATGATGTCTGCTCGCAAGCGGTTCGTGCGCTCCACTATCCCCTCGACGAAAGACTCCGAGACCAACACCCCCAGATGCAAATCCGTGAGGTGCGCAACGGTGAACCCGTCGAACGACGGCGGCAAATTGCTGACCGGAATTCTGTATCGATTGACCTGGACGATGTTCCGTTCAATCAACACCGGGTAACTCCCGCTGAGAGCTACGGCCCCGCCCACCAGGACCGATTTCAGAAATCTTCGTCGCTTCATGTTTTGCGCTCGAGCAGGGTCAAATATTTTTCGCCTAGGTCAGTGTCTACGAGTTCCGAAAGTCCGATCAGGACGACCGGATCGCAACCGCATGCGGGAGCAACCTGTTGCATGAACGCAATAAAGCAAAAGCCGCAACCCAATACTCTTGGGCGACTTTGCTCCCCGCCTGTCTCTTCTACAGGCAGTCCGCCCGACGCCAGGTGACGCAATCTCTTGCACGACAGCACGAGCGCTGAGATTCCGGCTTTGGCTCATAGACCTCATAGACCAGATCCTGCGAAGGATCGCAAACCCTTCCCTGCCGCACTGGTTCCGCCTTCTCTCAAATGGCCTCGCCGGCGTTGTCGGTGCTCGAAAGACACCATGCAACGGCAGAACCCCAGATCACAAGTGTCGTGAGGGCACACTGCTTATTCGCCTCGGGCCTGCTCCAATATCTCGTCATCCGGAAGCTCGCGCCCTACCGAAACGACGAGCTCCCGCGCTCCCGCATTTGTATTCCGAGACATCGGTTGCGCAACGAGCAAGAAACGAACCCTGCGCCGTGACACGGTTTCCGCGACGTCTACCCAAGCGCAGTCTTATGCGCAAAATGAAGGAACAACATCTTCATTCCCTCGCGTTCGTAGAAACGGTGCGCACCCTGTCTCTGAATTCCGGAGTCGAGGTGTAGCTCGGCACAGCCCTGCCCGGCAGCGTAATCTTTTAACCAGGACAGCATCGCCGCCCCATGCCCTTTCGAGCGTTCCGTCGCACACGTCACAAGATCGTCAACGTATAAGAATCGACCCCATGCCAGGTTCTCCTGCATTCGAAAGCCGGCGACTGCAACAGGGCCGCCAACTCCGTCGAGGAACGCGAGCCGGTAGCCCGCGCCGGCTTGTGCCTGAACCCGCGCAAGAAATTCGTCCGCTGCGATATGGGGACGCAATTCGCGCATTACGGGATAGCAAGCCGAGATCTCTGCGTCGCTTGTGGCAATTCGGATATTCATCCTCGATTCCCCTAACCGCTTCTGGGGCCCGGCAAGCAGTCGCTGTTTGTGGAGCGTCGGTCTCCCTCGACGCTCGGTTTGGCTCAAAAGGCTCGAGCCCGACGCCTTCGAATCCTCGGTTCGAGCCTGCGGAGATGCCGGCGAACCGACCCGACTGGGGACCCCCCTTATTCCCCTTCAGGGAACTCCATCACTCCTAATTCCTCGAACTCATCGTCCCCGCCCGGTTGCAGGACCAGGAACCCGGAATGGGGAATCAACTCGAAGGAAACCGCGCTGATGTTCGGCTCATGAGTAATGAGAACAAGATTACCATCGCCGGTATAGGAACCGATGACGCGTTTCAACTGCGCTGTCTGCTCTGCCGCTTCGTCCGGTTCCAAAATTTCGAGGAGAGAAAGGTATCGTGCGGGAACCCCGCCCCCAAAGGCGATGCTCGCTGTAGCGGATGTGCGGCAGAACGGGCTGTAGCGAACCTCGGATAGCGGAATCTTTCGCTGTCGAAAAGCTTCGCCTAGGATTCGCGCCTCCCGCTCGCCTTCCTGCGAAAGCTTCCGTTCTTCCTTACAAGAGAGGTCGCGCAATAAGGCGTTGCCCTTTCCCGGTCCTTTTTCTACGGGAGCGTGGCGCATCAATACAACCTTCCCGCCCTGCGCTAGCGTTGTCCAAAGCAAGTCGTCCGCATGCGTAACCTGCATGCCCAACAAACCGGACAACAAGGCAGTGCTTACCAGCCAGGTGCGACAACCGGCTTCCGAGACCGCTGATTGCTTCCTCCCGCGATGGTCATCGTTTGTTCTAGACTCAGGCTGAATCATCGATTCGTCTCCATTTCCGGGGGCTCAGAGATCAGCATCTACGCTAGACCAGGGGCAAGGAACCCAAGCCAACGACGGCGGATGCGACGATTACGGTTACTATACCCACTTGGTAGCGGAACAGCGCAACGAATGCCGCGATGCCAATCAAGGCCGAGAACCATTCGAACGCGCCGCCGAAACCTTGTGGCCAAAGCACATGGTAGGCGAAGAATGCGGCGAGATTGATTATAACGCCAACTACCGCCGCGGTGATCCCGGTTAGCGGTGCTGTGAACGTGATCTCATGCCGCGTCGCCTCGACTGCCGGGCCGCCCACCAAAATCAATAGAAACGAGGGCAAGAATGTAAAGAGGGTGGCCACCCCCGCCCCTGCAGCTCCTGACAGGGGCAGCATCTCGGGCCCGAACAACTCTTTCGTCCAGCCGCCCACAAAACCCACGAAGGCGACGACCATGATGAGGGGACCCGGAGTGGTTTCGCCGAGCGCAAGTCCGTCGATCATCTGCGGAGCACTCAGCCAGGCGTATTCTTCGACCCCCCCCTGATAGACGTAGGGCAATACGGCGTAGGCCCCACCGAAGGTAACGAGAGCGGCCTTGGTAAAGAACCAACCCATCCGGGTGAGCGTTCCTTCCCACCCGTGAGTCATGTAGAGCAGCAGCATCGCCGCGCACCAGAGCAGAAACCCGATCGCGAATATGACGATCACCCGGCTCCATTTGAAGCGGGTATGGCTCGGCGCAGGCGTATCGTCATCGATCAGTGCCGGCCCAAATGTCTTCGCCGAATCCGTGTGGTGCTCGCCCAGTTTGAACTTGCTTGGAGCAAAACGCGAACCCAGATAACCAAAGATACCCGCCGCAAGCACGATATACGGAAATGGCACGTGGAAGGCGAAGATCGCAACAAATGCCAGAATCGCCATAGAGCGCAGCACATTATTCTGCAACGCCCGGGAACCAATGCGGTAGGCGGCGAATACAACAATCGCGGTAACGGCAGGTTTGATCCCGTACAGGATACCTTCTACTGCCGCCACATCACCGTAGGCGAGATAGATCCAAGCCAATGCCATGAGGATGAATAACGACGGCAGAACGAACAGAACACCGGCGACGATGCCGCCCCAAATACCGTGCATCAACCAACCGATATAGGTTGCAAGTTGCTGGGCTTCCGGTCCCGGCAGCACCATCGTGTAATTGAGCGCATGCAGGAAACGATGCTCGGAGATCCAACGCCGCTTCTCGACCAGTTCCTGGTGCATCATGCTGATCTGGCCTGCCGGCCCGCCAAAACTGATGAATCCCAGTTTCAGCCAATAAAGAAGGGCCTCGCGAAATGAGACTGGTTCCGGTCGGCCTATGACCCTATTTGGAATCGTTGACACGGCAGCGACTACTCCTTCAACCGAGGTTCGTGAGGCGGTCGGTCCACCATAAACGCGGTGCGCGCGAGCCTATTCGATTGGTTTTGCGCCTGCACTCGCGCAGGGTCTCGATTCGCAGCGTTCGATTGCCTGGACGCGAAAACAGGTAAACGACAGGGCGGCGCCAAATGCTTGCACAAAACGGACTGCTATATTCGGCGGCAGAGGTTTTCCATTGGTGTAGATGCCCCGCGCCCGATACTCGAACGTCAGATCGTACAACGAATTCTGGTGGTTCAACCCCTGCAGCCTTATGCGGTCGCAATCGTGAAAACGCAACACCGCAATATACGGCCGTTCCAATGCGCAAAGCTCAAACGACGCATCGATAACAGGTCCAATCCACACATCGTCGTCGGGTCGAACGTCCCCCCGCCACATGTTCAAGTCGTGGACTTCCGCGTCGTGAAAATTCGGCCACTTTCCGTCGTCGAGGATCAGCCTGCTGTTTTCGACATCTTCGATAGGATCGAATTCCTTCATGGTGAACGCCTTATTCCGCGGCGAGGGATCCAATAGCGAAATCGACCGCTCTCGTTGTCCCGCCGAAACCGCTGTGGACGATCGGCATCCGCAGGGTTGTAGAGTCGACGCTTGTTGATGACACATTCTCCGCTCAAGGGTATGACGACCGAGTAGATGTAGAGTATAGCCTCGACGGTCTTTTCCGCCCGCCGGACGACCAGGCGATGAAGTACTCCACGGATGCCGCGCACAAGCCCCGTGGCCAGCGGCAAACAAGCGCAAGAAGGGTCGGTATACGCATCACCGTGATGCGTCGACGACAAGGGGCGCTTGGACAACGGCAGACGTGGGAAATCCGAAGCCAAGGGGCGCAACGCTCCCTAGATCCTTCGCCGCGCTACCTCGGGTAATCTTACGGCTCGCGGTTCTGCGGAAAAACAACTCCAGGGGGAGCGCAGAGGACCCACCCCGTATCCGCGTTGATCCACGTCAGATCTTCGTTACCGGCGGCGCCGCTCGCGCGCGTTCAGCCCTGTGCGGGCATGGCGCCAAGTACCAGATCGAAGGATGCCTGCAACTGCGCACCGGAGCCCTGCTCCGCCGGTGCGAACTCCGCGAGAACCAACCGTCGCCTGTCCTCCGGAATACGCCTGAACAGAAAGTCTTCTCCGTTGCGCGCTTCCCCCTGCACATAAATCTGGGTCACGAAGGGTCGCTCGCCGGGCGCGAATACCGCGGCGTGGATATGGGGCGTCCGCCCAGGGTAGGGAACCGGGCGTATGGTCCGAAACCGGTATCTCCCCTGTGCGTCGGTCACCGAATGACCGTGGCCCTGGAAGCGCTCGTCCGGGTCGCTCGCCCCTGGATCCGCGGGGTGTCGATAGCGCCCGTTCGCGTCGCATTGCCAGATCTCAATCCGCAATCCTTCCAGCGGATTGCCATTGATGTCCAGTATGCGTCCTGCGAGATCGCTGATCTCGCCTTTGGCAACGCCGCTGCGACCGGTTACCCGGGTCAGATCGTTGTCATCGTCCAGGGGCAACTGCAAAGGGTAAAATGGCCCAGCAGGCTGCGCCGGCGTCGTTAACAATCGGTTTGCCGCCATCAGGGGCGAGGATACCGTCAGCAACCCTAAGGTCCCCAACAATAATCTACGGCGTCTGCTATCAGTAATCGGCTCCATCGGATTCACCTTCGTAAAATCGACGCAGATTCGGTTTTGCCTTGCGTTGAGACAGCGGAACCCGGAGCCAGGTTCCGAGCGCTGCCGCGCAACGTCGCAGGGGCTCGTCTCCTATGGCCGAGATCATCGCTTTCCCCGCCCCGGGGGCGCCCAGGTTCAACCCTCGCCGCCCGACGCTTCCGACGCCGTATCCGCGGCCACCGTCTTGCGCAGTTTCACCGGTTCAGCCGCCTTCTTACGCATACGCAGGTTTAGCATCTCCACCAGAAACGAGAAGGCCATGGCAAAATAAAGGTACCCCTTGGGTATGTGCAGACCCAGGGCCTCGCCCACCAGCGCGAAGCCGACGAGCACAAGAAAGCTCAAGGCGAGCATCTTCATGGTCGGATGGCGGTCCACGAAATCACTGATCGGACCTGCCGCCACCATCATGACCAGCACTGCGACGACCACAGCCGCGATCATCACCGGGACCTCATCGACCAGACCGACGGCGGTGATAACCGAGTCGAGGGAGAAAATGATGTCGATCAGACCGATCTGCATCACGATTCCGAGAAATGATACGCCGCCCCCGGCTGCGTGGTGTTCCACCTCCCCCTCCAGACTGGTGTGAATCTCCAGGGTGCTCTTGGCGATAAGAAACAAACCGCCTCCAAAGAGGATCAGGTCTCGCCAGGAAACCGTATAGTCGAGGACTGTAAACAGGGGCTCGGTCAGACCCATGACCCAGGCAATGGAGAGCAACAGCAGGATCCGCATCACCATCGCCAGACCCAGACCGACCTGGCGGGCTATCGGTTGCTGGCTGCGCGGCAATCGCGCCACCAGAACCGAGATGAAGATGATGTTGTCGATCCCGAGAACAATTTCGAGCACCGATAGGGTAACGAAGGCGATCCAGGCGTTCGGATCCAGCAACAGTTCCATGGTTCACTCGCTCATGTACGGTTCTTGTGGACGCCCACGGTCCGGTTTCGGCCTCTCTGCCCGCTATGGTAGTGGGCCGCGGCTCCGCTGGCCAGCGCGGAAACGGATGCGGATCGGAAACGCGGCTGTAGCCGGGCAACCCGCGCCCAGTCAGCGATCCAAGGTATGAAATCGCGCCTTTTCCAGGAGACGCCGGTCGCTGTATCGGCGTCCGCGGGCACGGTTGCGAAGGGCCTGAAGCAGCGAGCGAATCCACGCGTGGGGCGAGCGGATGTCCCAGGAGCGACTCCTGTAGCCGACAAGGAATCCGCCAATTCTCCTTCCCGATACCCTGCCCTTGCTGTGACCGCTCTCGCTTTCCCCAGAGAACGAAATCGCGGTTTCGCACCGTGTGAGCAGGGGCTGCGGCGGGCCGGAAAAATATTGTCTAGCGCCCCCTTGAAAACGGCCAACGCCGGTATACACTCAATGCTCGCGCAGCCACACGGCTTCCGATCACTCCCTGCAGACGGGCTTGCGAACTCACTCCGCTGCCGTTCTGGTAAGGGGGGATCCCGCCGTAGTAGCGCGCGCCATTATTCGAATCTTACGAGGTAGTGAAACATGAAAAAGCACATGGTGGTCATCGCGGCGGCACTGCTGCTCGGCGCAGTATCGACACAAACCATCGGCGCAAACGCCAACGAAGAGGCCTTTGCAGCGCTCGATGCGGATGGAAACGGGCTTCTCACGCCGGAAGAGGCCGCAGCGAACGTGGATCTGGCTGACTCGTTCGAGGACGGGGATGACAACGAAGACGGCTTCCTGGACATCACCGAGTTCGGGAAGATGGAGGTCAGCGACGAGTAACCGCTGCAACACCCTGGGAGGGTTGGCGGATCGAATTCCAGGCGTCAAGAACGCTGGCCGGAGGTAGACTGATTCTGTCTCCCTCCGGCCCTACCCGGGGGGCAATCCGAGCCCCCACGCATAGAGCCGGCACCGAGGTCGCCCGTTTATCGGCTCCGCGACCTTTTCAACACCAAATCAGGGGCGTCATGCGCTTCGCTCCAACCCCGGCGCAGGGATTCCACAAAACGCGACCTTCCGCTGCGTCACCAACCGCAGCGTATCAAGGGTTCGCGTGCGCGGACAGCGCATCCAATACCAGATCCATACGCTCCAACACGCGGTCGATCTGCGCGCTGGTCCGTCCTCCTTGCAGGCTTTCGATGGCGGCGTGAAACAGCAACAGGGAGGCTTTTTCGCGTTCCGAAGGTTCTCCGAGACGGTCGTATTCCACTCCAAGCCGGGCCGTGGCGCGGCGTCGCCTTGCTTGCTCGAGGTCGATCACTACATCTTTGCCCATGGAAAGGCCCTCACATCCAACCGACGACTCCCCACTTGCCGAATGAACCGGGGAGTCAAAGTAAAAGCATATTAGCAGATTCTTATTAAATAACCCAGAACTTTCGTAAGAACATGCTCTAAGCCCTACCCTTGGAAACGCACAGCCAGCCCGGTCGCTCGCGCACCCGGGCCCCGCCAATCCAGTACCGTGAGGAATCGCGCTGCGGAAAACCGGGTACCGGAAGTATTACCGCTCCGGCACCCCGCCGCCGGAGTCTTTAACCTTCAGACTTCAAGCGCTTAATCCCCATCGCCTTGAGTGTGTACTTTTCGTAGATGGGCTCGGTGCTTCCTGCCTTCATCTTCTTCAGAAAATACTTTTCGTAGGCAATCTTGGCTAAATGCACCCATTTCCCTTCCTTGAACCAGGTGACATTTCGCGGTGGGATCTGGGGGATCGCCACGAA
The DNA here is from genome assembly GCA_024639625.1 of Chromatiales bacterium. Lineage (GTDB taxonomy): Bacteria > Pseudomonadota > Gammaproteobacteria > Chromatiales > Chromatiaceae > JAHEIA01. Next base: position 6,590 of record JAHEIA010000006.1, on the reverse strand, counting down.
CGCGGCACCCGTATCGCCCATGTCCGCCAGACAGATGGCACTCCAGGTCGCCGTCTCTTGCGGCTCCTTGCCGGCGAGTTCCGCGGCGATATTGTGCACGATCGCGGTGACCATCGACTCGATCATGTAACCTGTTTTCGGCGTACCGGTCGGGATCGGGGTCTGCTCCACGGGCGGAATCGCCACGCATACCCCCGCGGAGTAGATGTTCGGATACTTCGGATTGCGCTGCTTGCCGTCAATCAGCACGAAGCCGCGTGGATTGCACAGCCCCTCCACCGCGGCGACCGGGTCGACCCCCTTGAACGCAGGCAGCATCATCGCGTGCTTGAACGGCAGTTCGTGTTGGCGGATGACCTGGCCGGCGTCGTCGTGCTCGTCCACGTGCATCACGCCATCCTCCACCCGGGTGGTCTTGGCGTTGGTGATCCACTTGATATGGCGCTTGCGCAGGGCCGACTCGAGCAACGACTTCGAATCGCCGACGCCACCAAGCCCCAGATGCCCTATATAGGGTTCGCTGGTCACAAAGGTCATGGGTACCCGATCGCGCTGCTTCCGCTTCCTCAGCTCGGATTCGAGAATGAACGCGTACTCGTAAGCCGGACCAAAGCAGCTTGCACCCTGTACCGCGCCGACGACGACCGGTCCCGGCTCCTTTGATAATGCTTTGAAATTTTCGAACGAGTGCTCCGCGTGGCTCAGGGTACATACGGACTGTGTATGCCCGTTGTGCGGACCGAGTCCAGGCACTTCGTCGAAGGCGAGCTTGGGGCCGGTGGTGATCACCAGGTAATCGTAGCTGACCGACTGCTCATTCATCAGCGTGAGCGAATTCTGTTCCGCGTCGATCTTGGTGACCGCGCTCGCGATCAGCTCGATCCCTTTCTTACCCAAGCTTTTTTTGATATCGACGGTCGTCGTCTTGCGGTCGCGCCAGCCGACGGCAACCCAAGGATTCGAGGGTGTGAACTCGAAGATGTCTTTATCACCGATCACGGTAACTCGATGCTGTTTCTTGTCGAGCTCCGCGCGTAAATCGTAGGCAACCGTCATGCCACCGATACCCGCACCGATAACTACTACATGGGCCATATTGTTTCCTCTTTTGGTAGATTTCTTACGTGGTATGTCCAGCGAGCCATTTCGCCGGCGGTTTCCGCCGCAGGCATTCCGCCCTGCCCCGAATACTGGCAATACCAGGGAGCAGGTCACGTATCGCACCGGTTGAAACAGAGCAAGCTTGTTTGTCTGGGGTCCGCCGAAAGGACTCCGCTCCCAGCAAAATGCAACCGCGGACGGGTTCTCTCCGCTCCACCGCTGAATATATACTCGCGATGGGCGAAAGCACCAGTCGTTTTCCGCGAATCGGCCAGAATCGTCGGCGAGACCGCGCCGCCGCGCGGAGAGATCCGGGGCACTTTGCATTCCGACGTCTTCCCGGTATTCACCGGTGAAAACAGGCACATTCCCGCTTTCTTGTCGTAGAATCGAGGCAAATGTCTGTCACCAAACTTTTTGCTCGCACCATTCCGCCGAACTCGGCGACCTCCGCGAGCTAGGCGCTGAGCATGGCGCAGCAGGTTGCTATCACCGGCATCGGCCTGATCTCCGCTTACGGCACCGACCGAGAGCGGTTCTGGAGCTGTCTGCATGACGGCCAGTCCGCCATTCGCCGGGTTCGGCTGCGCGATACTGACCGCGACTGGGAACAGCAACTCGCCCCCATCGGTGAAATTCCACTGCCGGACTGCGTCTCGCATACAGAGCGGAATCTCTTCCGCCAGCTTCCACTGGCCAGCCTGTATTGCGCCGAACAGGCGCTTGCCACGGGAGGTCTGGATCCGGGATCGCTGGATCGGGCGCGCGCAGGTGTCATTTTCGGTACCGGCTTCGGCAACCTGTATGACCTAGAGTCGATGTACCGCGCCTACTTCGACAAAGGCCACCGAGCAGTATCGCCGCTGACCATACCGATGAACATGCCCAACACATCTGTGGCCCGGATCGGCATGAAGTTCGGGCTGCACGGAGTCAGCAAATCGGTCTCCACCGCATGCTCCTCCGCGCTGACCGCGGTCACGGACGGCTTTCGGTTGATCCGCGATGGTTACCAGGACGTGATCCTGGCCGGCGGGGTAGAGTTGACCTCTTGCCCGACCATCGTCACCTGCTGGGAACGCATGCGGGTACTCGCGCCGCTCTCGGGCGACCCGACCCGCAGTTGCCGACCCTTCGACGCCGCGCGCAACGGGCTGGTACTGGGCGAGGGCGGCGCGCTCTTCCTGCTGGAGAATCTGCAGCATGCTCGTCGTCGCGGCGCCCCGGTATTCGCGCTCGTACGCGGCGCTTACGAAAATGCAGACGGATTCGATCTGGTCAAACCCTCGCCACAGGGTGAGGCCGAGTGTATCCGGGGTGCGCTTTCGGAAGCGGGGCTTACGCCGGCCGGTGTAAACATGATCCAGGCCCATGGCACCGCTACCCGGCTCAATGACGAGTCCGAATATGCCAGCCTGGAAACGGTGTTCGGTGATCGCCTGGGGGACATCCCGCTGTGCGCGATCAAATCGATGATCGGGCATACCATGGGTGCATCCGGCGCCTTCGGCCTGCTTGCGGCGATCGGCAGCCTAGTGCACGGCTATTTCTATCCGCTACCCAATCACCAAGCATTCGATCCTGGAGTCCGGCTCAATATCGCGAAACACGGCGAACGCATCGAAGGTTGCGAAACCGTCCTGATCAATTCCTTTGCCTTCGGCGGCATCAATAGCTGTCTGCTGGTTTCCCGGGATATCGTCCAGTGAGCGCTTCCCCTGCGGCGGGCGGAACTTGAAGATGACGCTGCAATGGCTGGTTTTGGAATCGCCGCTGCTGCTTTTCGCCATGCTGGTTTTTGTTTACCAGTGGCTGCGTTTCATGTTGCTTGCCGGGCTCGGCTATCGCCTTCTGTGGCAGAGCGACTCAACGTGGATCGCGCGCTTGCGAATCCAGCCCGGCTCGCCCACATCGCGGCAGATGCAGCGGGACTTCGCTCTAACCACCCTGACACTCGTGATCTTTTCGGCCATGACCCTCTTCGTGCGTGTTGCCCAGGAGCAGGGATGGGCGAGACTTTATTTTGATATCGCGGACTACGGCTGGCCCTATTTTCTGTTTAGCCTGATCTTCATGTTCATTCTGCATGACGCCTATTTCTATTGGTCGCACCGCCTGTTGCACGTGAAGTGGTTGATGCGCCGGATCCACAGGGTACATCATCGCTCACATAATCCCAGTCCATGGAGCAGCTTCGCCTTTCATCCTTTGGAGGCTGTAATCCAGTACGGTATCGTTCCGCTGGTCGTGCTCTTGTTACCCCTGCACCCGCTGGCGATCATTATCTTTGCTCTGGGCATGACGGTGATTACCGTCATCGGGCACATCGGTTACGAGCTGTACCCGGCCGGGATGACCCGGCACCCAGTTCTGGGCTTGCTCAACACCTCGACCCACCACAACATGCATCATCGTTACGTACACTGTAACTATGGCCTGTACTTCAATCTGTGGGACCGGCTCATGGACACCAACCATCACCGCTACCACGAAACCTTCGATGCGATCCGGTACGACAGCAGCCGTGCAGGATAGGGCCGCCGTCCCTCCAAGCTGAATAAGAAAGCGAGATCACCCGCCATGCAGAAGAACGAGATCCGCCAGGCATTGGTTCCCATATTCCAACGCTATACAGCGTGCACCGAGCAAGAACTGCTCGCGGGCGGCCCGCTGGAGCATCTGGTGGATTCGATGACCTTCCTCGAAATCGTCTTCGACATCGAGGAAAGGTTCGGCATCACGATTCAGGATGACGAGATGAAAGAGATCCGGACCGTTGAAGATGTCGTCGAGGGCATCGAAGTCCTGCTGACACGCAAACCCTGATCGGCGCAGGGCGGCAGACCCATGCTCGCAAGGATGTGGCGTGCCGGCAGAATCCTGGCATCCGCCTTCGGCCTCTATATAAGGCCGGCATTGTTGTTTCTATTGTTTGCGCTGTACCGCCTGGTGATCAGTCTCGGCATGATCCTCGATCATGTGTTCTTTCCCGGCATCCGGCAAGTGAGTATTGAACGGCCGCTGTTTATCATTGGTAACCCGCGCAGCGGTACCACTCTTGTGCATCGTTTCCTCGCCGACCAACAAGTGGGACGAGCGTTCCTCCTGTGGGAGATACTGGTGCCTTCGCTTACTCTGCGCTGCCTCGTGCGGCCCTGGATCCCTGCCCTGGAGCGCCTCAACCCAGGCCGATTTCATCTCGGCGAGGTGCACCAGACGTCGCTCACCGCGGCGGAGACCGACGATCTTCTGGTATTCCTGCGTTTCCTCGACGGAGTGTTCTATTACATCTATTTCCTGGCTTGGGACAGCGCTGGTCACCGAGACTACTTGGATTCGAGCAAACGGCCCGCACGACTGGCGCCGAGGCACCTGCGCTGGCTGCGCGCCTGTTACCGGCGTCAGCTATATCGCTGCGACAGGCCGCGGGTGCTGGGCAAGCTGTTTTCCTTCTCGCTATGTGCCGAGCAGGTGCTCCAGGTGTTTCCCGACGCGCGCCTGGTGTACCTGGCAAGAGACCCGGTGCAGGCCCTGCCGTCGGCATTGAGTCTGGTGGGCGGGGTCGTGGCCAGCGTTGCCGGAGGCCGACCGCCGGCGCCGGAGCCACAGCAGATGCTAGTGCGTAACCTGGTATTGGCCGCGCGCTCCCTGTATGCCGGGTTTCTCGCCAGCTGGCAAGCAGGCGGAATTCCGCCTGCCAGCGTATTGGTCGTCCGCTACGATGATCTGCTAACCGGCTTCGAGCACGCGATGCGCGATATCCTGGAGTTCGCGGGCCACGAGCCGGACGCGGCGATGACAAAGGAGATCGACCAGACCGCCGACCGCCAGCGCCGGCGCCGCTCCGCACATCGCTACAGCCTGGCGCAATTTGGCCTCGACGAGGTGGATGTGCGGCGGGACTTCGGCTTCGTCTACGAGGCCTTCCACATTCGGCTGTCGCCGCTCACCGACGGCGGTCCGGGCACCACTCCAGCGCCAGGGTGTTCATCGTAATGCCTGCGCCGGCGGCGCCGAGGATGAGCTTCATTCCGGGTTTGATCAGATCCTTCTCCAGCAGATGGTGCAGCGGCAAGATCGGCGACAGGCTGACCGTGTTGCCGTAGTAGCGGTGCACCAGCGGAATACGCTCCTGCTTTGCGCCGAACTGTTTCGCCAGGTTGGCGATGACCCGTTCCGAGGCCTGGTGCACGCAGACATAGTCGACGTCATCGACCTGCCATCCGATCTTATCGAGCAGACCCATGATGTGCGGATAGTAATCTTTTGCATGCTTGAACAAACCGGCGCTGTCACATTCGAACACACCGTCGATGCGCGCCATAGACAGCTCGTAGTGCTGTGGGTATGAGGCGCTAGCCGCACCGACCACGCGCGCACCCCAGAGTGGCGGCTCGGTGGACACCACCGCCGCGGCAGCCGCATTGCCAATGGTCAGTCCTGCCGCCAACAGATCCAGGTCGGTCGATTGCTGGATGTCGTAGGAAATCCAGCCCCGGTCTTTGCCGCCCAGGCCGCCGGTACCCTCGGTGGCGCACACCAGGCCGGTGCGTATCTCCGGGTCGGTAGCGGCAAGTCCGGCGAAGCTGGTCACGGCGGTGAGGAATCCGGAGCACGCATTGATGATGTCGAAGGCCGCGTGCAGCCGGGTGGCGCCGACACGGGCGGCAACCTCCGATGCGGTGGCCGGCTCGAAATACTCGCGACACACGGCACCGTAGATCACCGCATCCAGTTCACCCGGAGCGACCCCTTGCAGCGCAAGACTGAGGCCGGCCGCCTGCGCAGAGTATGCCGCCGCCGACATCGCGGGCGCCTCGTCGTCCAGGTAGCGGCTCTGACTGCCGCAGAGGTCGAAGGCGAAGGCGATCTTGCGCTCGATGCGGCGCCATTGCTCCGGGCTGCCGCGAAAGTTGTCACGGATCCTCTGCACCAGTTCCGCATTGGATACCGGGCGGCCGGGCAATATCACACTGGGGGCCGAGACGTAGGTGCGCCTGAGGTTTGAACCTGCCTGCGTTTGATTCGACATGATGCCGTGGAACGCTCTCACAACGAGGGGAGGGATAAAGGTACCGGCTGGATCGGATTGTGGCAATTGCCGAACCGCCAGGGCCGGCTATAGTGGCTGGCGAGCGGAGACTGCGCTGCCCTTCCCGGCATCCTCCGCCGCTCCGTTTACCCCCGCCGATGGAAGCGCGAAAGTTTACCGCTTTCGGAGCGCCCGAAAGAGCTGTTCCAGACCCACGGAAAGGACGTTGCCGATCACGGCAAGGTTCCAGACATCCGCCGCCCACTGCGGCGAGAGCGGAACTCGTCCGAACCAGATCATGACCGATACGATCAGGAATGCCGCCGTGGTGTCGACCGCCAACAGGACCCCCTCCCAGAAGACCTTTCCCGACACCCGGTCGAGCCAACGGCCGAGGTTCGCCAGGAGGCACACGCCCACGGCCCGCGGAAACCGCAAGGCGGCCGTTGGCTCGACC
>JAHEIA010000236.1 GCA_024639625.1 Chromatiales bacterium | reverse complement strand
TCGATTTCCCCACCCCAGGCACTCACCGCCCCCATCCGCGAACCGCCGCGCAAACCCTCGCTCTCGTCTAGTTGCTCGACGAAAACGGACAGCGAGGCCAACCCATCGGAAATGACATAATGCTCCATTCCCCGGGATCCATCCGAATCTGGGCGCAGATCCTGCAGCCGCAGCGCGAATCCGTTGGGGAGATCGCGAAATTGCCAGCGCTCCGCAACGGTGTCTTCCTGGATCGATGCCTGCGCCGGAGCCGGCACCTGCTCCGGCGCGTCCGACCCCGCGGTGCCGGCTTCGGACAGGGCTACCACTTCCAGCTGGGTAAACATGGTCTGCTCTACCGCCAAGCCGGATTCGCCCAAGAGGTCGAATTTCAGAGGCAAAGCGGTTTGTTCGTCGATATACAACCGGTACCCATAGCGAAACCGATCCTTAGGGACGATCGCCACTAAGCGTGCGCTGCGCCCGGCTACCCGGTCTCTACCGAGGGCGCGGAATTCGTAGTGATCCGCCAACTGTGCCACTTGCGCGGGTACCAGACTGGGGAAACGACTCCTCGGTTTGCGCTCCTCCACCACAACGGCATTCTCTTCCGGCACGATACAAGTCACCTTGTCACCGTCCCGCACGACTTCCCGTGGGCTCCCATTGAGAGAGATCAGCCGCTCGAGCCTCTGTTCGCCGTCGACCCGATGTTCGATGTGCAGTGTCTCGAGTTGGTTGTTCTGCAGGTAAACAAAGATTCCGCGATAATTGAGCTCCTGTACCGCTTGGCCCATACGCTCGAGGAGGTCCTGGACCTCCCGCGTTTCCTCCTCTCCGGCCGCCGCGGGCAAGCATGCGGCGGCCAGCATCCAGCCGCCGACGACTATGCGCAGCGTATCCCGTTTGCGGTCCATTGCTTCAGCGCCTGCTGTCGTAACCGGCAAAAGACGCGTAGGAAATCATGCCGTTCAGATTCGCCACAGGGGCGTAGTTGCGGTGATTGACCAGATAAGTGTTGAGCTTCGACTCCAGTGCCGGTTTTCCCAGATCCCAACGGGTGCCGTCGGCATCAGCGTGGCGTACAGTTGTCGGCAGTTCGTCGGTCCCGGCGATCTCGGCGGTCGTGGCCGCGTCCGGCAGATTCGGCACCGCCGGCACCAAGAGGATCGCGGCGGCCGCCACCGATGCGGCGATCGCCGTGCCGGCCATCGGCTTTACCCAGCGGGGCATCCGACGCATGGGACTTCTCGGCACCAGCACCGTCGGTTCCTCTTGCAGCTGCTCGCGCACTCGGCTAGCGATCGAGAACGCACGATCGTCCGGCAGCTCACGGCGCAACGCGTCGCCGATCAGATGATATCGGCTCCAGGTGCTGCGCAAGTGTTCCGACGCGCATAGTTGGTCTACCACGGCCGCATGCTCGGAAGGCGCCAATTCCTCATCGATCAGCGCTGAGATTCGGTCTCGCATTAGCTCGTTCATGGCTCTCCAGGGCGCTCAGGCTTCCAACAACGGTTGCAATTTCTTATCGATCGCTTCGCGGGCACGAAAGATCCTCGAACGCACGGTTCCGATAGGACACGACATCGAGCGAGCGATCTCTTCGTAGCTCAGCCCTTCCAACTCTCTGAGGGTGATCGCCGTGCGCAGGTCTTCCGGTAGCTCCGCAATCGCATCTTGCACGGTCTGTGCGATCTCATCCTTGAGCAGAAAATGCTCGGGCGTCCCGTTCTCCCGCAGGCGCCCACTCATATCCAACTGCTCTGCGGTCTCCGCGTCCAAATCGCTGCCCGGAGGCCGGCGTCCCTGAGCCACAAGATAATTTTTCGCCGTGTTGATGGCAATCCGGTAGAGCCAGGTGTAGAAGGCGCTGTCACCTCGAAAGTCGCCAATCGCCCGATACGCCTTAATGAATGCCTCCTGAGAGACATCCAACGCCTCCATCGGGTCTCTTACGTAGCGTGCCACCAAATTGACCACCTTTTGCTGGTACTTGAGCACCAGGGCATCGAATGCCCGTTTATCTCCCCGCTGTACGCGAGCGACCAGTTCCTGATCCACGGATCCCTCGCCCGCTAGCCGGGCCTTACCTTGTATCACGACGAGCACATTCCTTTACTCAGTGTCAATTGACACCCCATATCACAAATAGTTCGCTCAGATGCGGAGCGGGGTGACCTGCTCCGCAGAGTTCTCGCCGCCCGCGATTTGGTTTAGGATTCGAGGCATCCCCTGGCCTCGTAGAAGCGGCCGTTAAGTATGAAGGCAAACACCCCGGTCCGTAAATATGATGCAACCCCACCTGCACGACATCCTAATCATCGGCAGCGGTGCCGCAGGCCTCAGCCTGGCACTGCGCCTCGGCGATGACGCAAGCATCGCGGTAGTGGCGAAGTGTTCGCTGACCGAGGGGAATACACTGTATGCCCAGGGCGGCATCTCTGCTGTGATCGATAAAGAGGACTCCGTAACTGCCCATGTCGAAGACACGCTGAACGCAGGGGCGGGCCTGTGCGACGAGTCGGTCGTCCGTTTGGTAGTCGAACGCGGGCCAGAAAATATCCGCTGGTTGCTCGAGGAGGGCGTGGAATTTACCCCCGACGCGGACAACCCGGACCATCCCCAATACCACTTGACCCGGGAAGGCGGCCACACCCATCGCCGAGTAGTACATGCGGCAGACGCTACCGGGTCGGCGGTCGAGAACACGCTGGCCGCGCGCGTCGGGGCGATGCCGAACGTCGAATTGCTGGAGCATCACAACGCCATCGATCTGATTACCAGCCGCAAACTCGGGCGACAGGAGAACCGCTGCTTGGGGGCCTACATCCTGAATCTGGAGACCGGGCGCGTCGAGACCTTCATGGCCCGTTTTGTGGTTCTTGCCACAGGAGGCGCCAGCAAGGCCTACCTCTACACCAGCAATCCCGACGTATCCACCGGGGATGGTATGGCGATGGCATGGCGGGCTGGATGCCGGGTAGCCAACATGGAATTCATCCAGTTTCACCCTACCTGTCTCTACCACCCGCAAGCGAAGTCGTTTTTGATCTCCGAGGCCCTCCGCGGCGAAGGCGCACGCTTACGTCTGCCGGACGGCACTCGTTTCATGCCGAATTTCGACCCGCGGGAGGAACTGGCCCCCCGAGACATCGTCGCCCGCGCGATCGACCACGAAATGAAGCGGATCGGCGCCGATTGCGTCTACCTGGACATCACCCACAAGAGCCGGGAATTCATCGAATTGCACTTCCCGACGATTTACCGCAAATGCCTGGATTTCGGCATCGATATCAGCCGCGATCCGATCCCGGTCGTGCCCGCCGCGCATTACGTCTGCGGCGGCGTGCTGGTCAACAGGGACTCGGAGACCGACCTGCCCGGGCTCTATGCCATCGGGGAAACGGCCTATACCGGCTTGCACGGAGCCAATCGCATGGCCAGCAACTCGCTGCTCGAATGTCTGGTGTTTGCGCAGATCGCAGGCGAGAACATCCTGGTCAACCTGAAACATACCCCAGCCCCGCCCGCGATTCCGCCGTGGGACGAGAGTCGAGTCACCGACTCCGACGAGGAAGTGGTGGTCTCGCACAACTGGGAAGAACTACGCCGCTTCATGTGGGACTACGTGGGCATCGTCCGCAGCAACAAAAGGCTCGAGCGCGCGAAACGCCGCATCGATCTTTTGCGCTTGGAAATCCGCGAGTATTACAGCAACTTCCGGGTCAGCAACGACTTGCTGGAACTGCGGAACCTGGCTGAGGTAGCGGATCTGATTATCCGCTCGGCGCAGAACCGCAAGGAGAGCCGCGGCTTGCACTATACACTCGATTTTCCGCAAAGCGACGACACCAACCAAAGGCATCCCACGATCCTGATACCGAATGCCTATACCCCCCGGCCGCGGCATTCACGGGTTACCTAGGTTTGTCGGCGCGCGGCTCAGCCGCCCATCGTGCGACGGGCCGTCCCCTGGTGAGCCGGGCCCGCGGTTTGCAGAAAACAACGTAGACGCCGCAACTGCCCACTCGGTGCACAATCCCGCGGTAGCAGGAGCGCACGTGACCCGCCGGTCTGCATGCGCAGATAAAGAACAACCATCCAGGGATGCAGGAAGAATCGGCTCAAGCGGGCCTGCTGCATCTCTCCACCCCGCAACCATAGGGTCCATCGATCTCCATCGCCATAGCCCAGGGCGCTGACACAGTCGGCCCGACGGCAGCGAACCTGGTTGTGCCAGGCGCGAGCGAACGAGAGGCTGATCACCGCCAGCAGCGCCAGCCTCCAACCCCAAGACCAGGCAGCGGCGAGAGCCAGCAGGAGCGCCAGGCCATGCACCACCACCAGGTAGGCCGCCAGCAGACCTGAGCGGCGCAGTACGATCCTATGTGCGTCGCCGGATAATGCCAACCAGCTTCTCCAGCGCTGGATCACCCGGGGACGACTTGCCCATGAACCACTCCAGCAACAGCGGATCCGGTTGCTCCAAGAGGCGAACGAAGTCATGCTGCTGCTGCTCTGTTGCCCCGGGGTATACCAACCGCAGGAACTCCTCCAGCAGCACGTCGAGCTCTAGCATCCCGCGCCGGCACTGCCAACGCAAACGCTCCTGGCTCGGAAGGGGTGCTTCCATGCGCGCGGGCGCCTAGATCGAATTCTTCAACATCAGGCTGCGGATATGCCCTATGGCTTTGGTCGGATTCAAACCTTTTGGGCAGGCCTGAACGCAATTCATGATCGTATGGCAACGGTACAACTTGTAGGGCCCTTCCAGGTCGTCCAGCCGCTGATCGGTTGCCTGGTCCCTGCTGTCGGCAAGAAAGCGCCATGCGGTCAGCAGCGCCTGCGGGCCACGGAACTTGCTCGGATTCCACCAGAAAGAGGGACACGAGGTGGAGCAGCAACCGCACAGGATGCACTCGTACAGCCCATCGAGACGATCCCGCTCTTCCGGCGACTGCAGGATCTCCTGCTCGGGGAGCGCATCTTTGCGCATCAACCAGGGGTTGACCTCCTTATAGTGCGCATAGAACTGTGTCATGTCGACCACCAGATCGCGGATCACCGGGCGGCCGGGGAAGGGCCGGATCACGAGATCCCCCTGGTACTCGCTGAGCGGCGTGATGCAGGCGAGCCGGTTGCTGCCATTCACGTTCACGCCATCGGAACCACACACGCCCTCGCCGCAGGAATGCCGGAAGGCGAACGACTCGTCCTGACGCTTGATCTCCATGAGCGCATCCCGCAGCATCATGCCGCGCTCCACGATGACGTCGAATTCCTGCAGGTAGGGCTTGGCGTCGGTTTCTGGATTGAAGCGGTAGACTTGGAATTTCATCGCCATCTCCTGCGCGGGGCGCACAGTATGATCAGCAGCCGGCAAGCGGCGCCTCAGTAGACCCGCTCTTTGGGCGGGAAGGTCTCGACGGACAGAGGCCGAGTGCGCACGGGTTTGAAATCCAGGCGATCGTCCTGCTGGAAGTAGAGGCTGTGCTTCATCCAGTTGGCATCTTCGCGCTGCGGAAAATCGGGACGCGAATGGGCTCCGCGGCTCTCTTTGCGCGCCAGCGCAGAAACCGCTATCGCCATCCCTACATCCACCATATTCTCCAGTTCCAG
>JAHEIA010000235.1 GCA_024639625.1 Chromatiales bacterium | reverse complement strand
CTGCCATACCGGTACGCCGGCAATGAACAACATGCCCAGAGCGGTGGCCAACAACACAGCGGTCGTACCGAAATCCGGTTGCGCCATGATCAGGGCACATGCCAAGGCGAGCAGGATCATCGGCTTGGCGAACCCCCAGAAAGAAGTGGTCACCTGCACCTGCTGGCGCACCAGATAGCCGGCGATGTAGATCACCATGAACAGTTTCATCAACTCCGAACTTTGCAGACTGAAGGTGCCGAGAGGGATCCAGCGCGTCGCGCCGTTGACCGTTTTGCCCACACCGGGTACCAATACCAACGCCAACAACAAGAGCCCGAGCAGGTACAAAACGGTCCCCGACTTCTCCCAGACCTCCATGCGCAGATGCATCACAACCAAGGAAGCGCCGAGCCCGATGGCGATCGCGATGCCATGACGTGCGACATAGAAAAAAGGTGCGCCCGTATTCTTATCCGCGATCACCAGGGACGCAGAAGCCACCATAACGAAGCCGAAGAGCAGCAACGCCAATGCTGCCAGCAGTAACCAATAATCGATCTGCGGGAGTCGCACTGCGGAATCTTGCCGACGCGACGCGTGGTTGCCGTAGAAAGCGCTGCTCATGACGGCAAACCTTCCACCGCTGCGGCGAAGGCCTCGCCGCGTTCTTCGAAGTTGCGAAACATGTCGAAGCTGGCGCACGCAGGGGATAGCAGCACACGGTCCCCCGCCCGAGCCTGCTCCGCGGCCAAGACGACCGCCTGTTCCATGGAATCCGCCCGCAGCACAGGTACCCGGGCGCCAAGCGCAGCTTCGATCCGCTGAGCGTCGCGTCCGATCAGAACAACGGCCCGCGCAGTATGCTCGACCACCGGCGCTAGCGGCGCAAAATCTGCACCCTTGCCATCCCCCCCCGCGATAAGCACGCTGCGCCCAGTTCCGCTTGGCGCATGCAGGCCCTGCAGCGCGGCGATGGTGGCGCCGACATTGGTGCCCTTTGAATCGTCGAACCAGCGAACACCTCGCTTCTTGGCCACCAACTGGCAGCGGTGGGCAAGACCGCGGAACCTGCGCAATGCCTCCTGCATGGGCGCCAGGGGCAAGCCCACGGCTTCTCCCAGCGCCAGAGCGGCCAACGCGTTGGCCAGATTGTGGCGGCCCGGAATCTGCAGCTCGGAGACCGGGAACAGGGCATCACCTCCGCGGCTCAACCAATCCTGCCCCCCAGTATGGGTGACTCCGTAGGTGTCCCCGTCGGGCTGCGCCAGGGTAAAGAGCACGTCCTTGTTCGCTAATCCGCACATCGCGACGACGCGCGGATCGTCGCGGTTGAGCACCGCGACTTGGGCACCCTTGAGGATTCGCGCCTTCGCCTTGGCATAGGCGCCAACATCGGGGTAGCGATCAAGATGGTCGGCGGAGACGTTCAGTACCACTGCAGCCCGGGCTTGCAGCGAGCAGGTCGTCTCGAGCTGGAAACTCGACAGTTCGAGAACGTACAACTCCGCGGGCTCGGCGAGCAAGTCCAACGCCGGCAACCCGATATTCCCGCCGATGCCGACCGTGCGGCCAGCCTGTTTCGCCATCTCGCCGACCAGTGTGGTAACCGTGCTCTTGCCGTTCGACCCGGTGATCGCGACGACCGGGGCGCGGGCGCTGCGGGCGAACAGCTCGATGTCTCCGAGCACCGGGACCCCGCGCGCGATCGCTTGCTGGACCAAGGGCTCGCTCAGTGCGACACCCGGGCTCAAGACCAGCTGATCCGCCGCGGCAAAGACCTCGGGTCGAAACCCACCGAGGAATACCGCCAGATCGGGCAGTTCCTTGCGCAACCCCGGGAGCCCGGGCGGCTCGAGGCGGCTATCGGTAACAGCCACAGAAACCCCGCAGCGGGTTAGATAGCGCGCGCAGGAGAGCCCTGTCGTGCCTAGGCCGACTATCAGGGTCTTACCCTGATCCCGCACCACGGTTTGTGCTTCTGCCACCAACCCCGTTGTTTCCTCTTGCTTCAGCTCAACGAATCTTGAGGCTGGCGAGACCGACCAACACCAAGATCACGGTAATGATCCAGAAACGCACGATCACCCGCGGCTCCGGCCATCCTTTGAGTTCGAAATGGTGATGCAAAGGCGCCATGCGAAAGATCCGTCTGCCGGTCAGCTTGTAGGACGCGACCTGCAGGATCACCGAGATGGTTTCCATCACGAACAATCCACCCATCACCAGGAGAATCAGTTCCTGCCGCACCGCCACCGCCAAAGCGCCGAGCGCTGCGCCAAGGGAAAGGGCTCCGACATCGCCCATAAATACCTGCGCCGGATAGGCGTTGAACCAAAGAAAGCCGAGACCAGCCCCAACGATGGCGCCACACAAGATCACCAGCTCTCCGACGCCGGGCAGGCTGGGGATCTTGAGGTAGGTGGCGAAATCCGCGTGCCCCGAGGCATAGGCGAATATCCCGAGCGCACCGGCGACCATTACCGTTGGCATGATGGCCAGTCCATCCAGGCCATCGGTCAGGTTCACGGCGTTGCTCGAGCCGACGATGACGAAATAGGCGAGGACGATGAACCACGGACCGAGTCCGATGGAAACGTCCTTGAAGTAGGGAATCAAAAGCTGAGTCGCGGCGGGAGAGGTCGCGGTCAGGTAGAGCACGCAGGCTGCCGCCAAACCGGCCACGGATTGCCAAAAATATTTTGAACCGGCGGGCAGACCCCGAGAATCTTGCAGCACCAGTTTCTTGTAATCGTCGATGAAGCCGATCAAGCCGAACACCAGGGTCACACAGAGAACTACCCAGACATAGTGATTGGTCAGATCGGACCAGAGCAGGGTAGTCACGGTGATCGCGACCAAAAGCAACGCCCCCCCCATAGTCGGCGTTCCGGCTTTCTGGATATGCGACTGCGGCCCATCGTCACGCACCGGCTGACCGATTTGGTGAACGCTGAGCCTGCGGATCATTGCCGGACCGACCAGGAAGGAGATCATCAGTGCGGTAAGAACGCTCAAGATGGCGCGCAGCGTCAGGTATTGAAATACCGAGAAACTGCTTTCGAATCGGGCCAGGAATTCCGCTAACAGCAGCAGCATCTCAGAGCGCCTCGTCCATCAACAATCCCTGCACGATTTTTTCCATCGCCGATGCTCGGGATCCCTTCACCAACACCCATACCTTCCCGGCGATGCTCGCGTGCAGCGCTCGCAGCAAATCCGCCTGGGTCGCGTAGTGGCAAGCACCAACGCCGAAACCCTCGGCAGCCGCAGCACTGAGCGAACCAACCGTAAACAAGCGCTCGACCCCTGCCTCCCTCGCCTCTCTGCCGAGCTGCGCGTGGTATTCCAGGCTCCGCGGGCCCAGTTCTGCAAGATCTCCCAGCACCAGCCAACGACCTCCAGGGGCACCCGCCAAAACGGCCAGCGCGGCGGCGACCGAGTCGGGGTTTGCGTTGTAGGTGTCGTCGATCACGCGCAGGCCGCCGGCTCCTTTGCGGGTCTGCATGCGGCCGCGAACCGGGGCCAGCTGCTTCAGTCCGCGCGCAATGTCTTGCAGGCTCGCGCCGAGTTCCAGGGCGGCGCCGGCCGCGGCCATGGCGTTCATGACGTTGTGCAAGCCACCCAGTGCCATACCGATCGGACAATCGCCGCGCGGAGTGCGCAGCAGGAAATGACAGCGGAACCCGTCCTCGCGCCAACGAATCTCGACCTCCCGCGCTGCGACCGAGATCTCCGCAGCATGCTGCATGGCGAAGGTGACGACCCGACGCGGTGCCGCAAGTCGCCTCCACAGAGGGGCCCAGGGATCGTCCGCATTGATGACGACGGTTCCGTCCGCGGCCAAGCCGGTAACGATCTCCCCTTTCGCCTGCGCCACCCCTTCGAGATCACCAAATCCCTCGAGATGAGCCGCCCCCACGTTGTTCAACACCGCGACGTTCGGTTCGGCGATGGTACTCAAGTAGGCAATCTCCCCTGGATGATTGGCCCCCATCTCGATCACGGAAAATTCTTCCCCTTGCAAGCGCAGCAGGGTCAGGGGAACACCGATGTCATTATTCAAGTTGCCGCGGGTGGCGAGCACCGAACCGCGTTGCGCCAAGATGCTCGCCAGCATCTCCTTTACCGTGGTCTTACCGTTGCTGCCGGTCACCGCGACCACCTTGTGGCCAAAGCTGCGCCGCCAATGCGTCGCGAGCCGACCCAGAGCGCTACGGGTATCGTCGACCACGATCTGCGGCAGCTGCCGTGGCTGCCGCTGGTCGACCATGGCCCCCACCGCTCCCTTGTCCTCGGCCTCACCCAAGTAGTCGTGGCCATCGAACCGGCCGCCGCGCAAGGCTACGTACAGGTCTCCCCGGACCAGCGTACGGGTATCGGTGCTGACCGCGGAAAAACGCCCGTCCGCGCCCAGGTGTTCGGCGCGGAGCATACGCGCGGTTTGCGCCAGACCGTAGCTGCTGGTCACGGCGCCCCCTTTACGCGGCCGGCCAACGCTTGGCGCACCTGATCCCGATCACGGAACGGCAGGACAAGATCCCCGTAATCCTGCGCTGTCTCGTGCCCCTTACCGGCCACCACTACGATATCCTCGGGTTGTGCCGCGGCCACCGCCTCGCGGATGGCTTGCGCCCGGTTGCGCTGTACGGCGATGCGGTGCGGCGAACGCAGACCACGCAGGATGTCGCGGATGATCCGCTCGGGGTCCTCTCCCCGCGGGTTATCGTCGGTCAGCACCACTCGGTCGGCATAGCGATGTGCGATCGCACCCATCAGCGGGCGCTTGGCCCGGTCACGTTCACCGCCGCAACCGAAAACACAGACCAAGCGGCCCTCACAGTGCTCGCGCAGCCCGCGCAGAACTTGTTCTAGGGCATCGGGCGTGTGGGCGTAATCGACGATCACGCGAGGTGCGGAGCCGCCGCCGAAGGACTCCATGCGTCCCGGCACCGCACGGACATCGAGCAGCCGCGCGAGCGCCTGCGGCAGTTCCACACCCCGATCCAAGATCACGGCCAGCACCGCCAGCAGGTTGCTGACATTGAAGCGCCCCATGAGGCCGCTTCGCAGCACCCCGTCCCCCCAGCTGCTGCGCAACCGCGCGCGCAGACCGGAGGCATCCGCCGCTAGCTCTTCCGCCCAAACCCAGCCGGCGATGGAGTCCGGTAGCCGCGGCACGGCACCGGTCCCATAGAGCACCGGGCGCACCGCGGAAGGAAGATCGGGAAGCAGTTCCCGGCCGAAGGCATCATCGTGGTTCAGCACCGCGGTCGACAGGCCTGGGTGAAGAAACAACCTGCGCTTCGCTCCGGCATACGCCTGCATGGCGCCATGGTAGTCGAGGTGGTCGTGGCTCAGGTTGGTCAGCACCCCAACATCGAAAGCCACGGCGGCCACCCGGCCTTGATCGAGCGCGTGGGATGACACCTCCATCGAGACCGCCCCGGCGCCCTGGTCGCGAAACGCGGCCAGGAGCCGCTGCACTTCCACCGCATCCGGCGTGGTCCGCGTAGCGGGCTGCAGTCGACCGGGGAACCCGTAACCCAGGGTTCCGATCAAGCCGCACGCCCCCTGCGGCGCCAGTGCTTGCGCAAGAAAATGGCTGCAGCTGGTCTTGCCGTTAGTTCCTGTGAACCCGACCACCTGCAGC
>JAHEIA010000234.1 GCA_024639625.1 Chromatiales bacterium | reverse complement strand
GCCCCGTCAGACCTAGGCGGGCATCGACCTCACGCAACAACAGTCCGCCGCCGTCCGAAGTGATCCGTCCCCCGTCGAAACGACCCACCACTTCCCGCCGCCGAAGCGTGTGAAATTCAAGTTGTCCTGCAGTACACTCTGTCTTCATAAGACTGTTTTCTTTCGGGCAATAACTTCTTGATCGCAAAAGCGTTATGCCACGGAAAACAGCCTTTTTCCATTCCTACGGTGAGCGATAGGGGCTAGGGCCTGGTACCCCTATGCGGATGCCCGGCATTGGCCCTCGAATGAGACCGGAGCAGGCGCGCAGAGCGTAGTTTGGGTGCTCCGAATGAGCGATGCGAAACATCGTAGGGCCTAAATCGAGCCTATGCCGTTTGCATGCAACACGACCTGGGTTATCGCCAGTACGCCGAAGGAAAGGAACAACAGGGCCGCCACCCGGTGAACCCAGACCCTCGGGATCCGCCGGAGGAGAGTGGCCCCGAGCAGAATTCCAATCAGCGAGATCGTCCAGAGGGCCAAAGTGCCGCCGACGAATACCGACCAGATCTCGCCGGTACTCGCCGCCAATGCGATCATCGCGAGCTGCGTCTTGTCCCCGAACTCCGCGCAAACAATCATCGTGAAACTGGCCGCCAGGCCACCGCGGGCAGACGGACCAGCGGTCTCGTCGTAGCCTTCGTCGTCCGCTTCCCGCCAGGTACGGTAGGCGAAGAACAGGAAGAGCCCGGCAGCGGCCAGGAGCGCCAACTCCTTTGGCACCCAACGGAAAACGGCCTGTCCCAACCAGACGGCGAGCAGATTCAACACGGCAAAGGCGGCAAAAGTGCCCGCGATCACCGGTGCTGCCCGATAACGGTGGGCCAGGGTCATGGCCAGCAGCTGCGACTTGTCCCCCATCTCCGCCACGAACAGGAGAGAGAATGCGGACAAAACGGTCGATAGATCCACAAGCGCTCCCCTTTGGCCCGAAAGATGTGAAGTATAGGTCCCTGGCAGGTCAAAATCCCGCTTCGCGGACCAAATCTTTGGCGCGGAAGTATGCCCCTGAGGGGCCAGTTCCCCCGCTACGCCGGGCAAGTCACCCTGAAATCGGCGCCGCGACCCAGGACCAGCCCGCCAACGGCATCCTGCAGTGCGTTGCCGCCCGAGGCGCGCTGAAGACGCCGGGAAGCGGGAATCTCAGTCCGACGTAGCGGAAGCTGCGAGGCAGCCGGAGGGGGGCGCTTAGCGGCTTCGGACATTCGCTTCCGCAGTACCGGATGGAATTGGCGGGTGATGATCCGGGATCAAGCGATCTTCTCTTTCAGCATGCGGGTCGGGACTACCAGAGCGATGGGCTCTATTCATCCACCGTTCGTGACTTGCGCAATGCCCGAAACGATAGGTTAAGATTTGCGATAGGAAACCGGCTCCGTGCGTTGGTTTCCCCTGGTGGTCCTTTTTTCAGTGGGGCTATACTGGAGGAAGTCGACAGCCATAGGCCTGTTGCTGGGTGCGAGATCATTTCTGTCACCTTTCAAAGTTCCTGACAAGGAGGGGAAAATGGCAAAGCCGCAGGCGAACCTAGTCGCTCCCGATAGGAGCGTCGAGCAGGCCTTTGAGCAGATTCTGCGAACCAATCTGCTCAAGAGCCGGGAATGGGAGCCCGTAGTGCTTGCGGGAGAAGATCCGGAAGGGGTTCACCAGATGCGGGTCTGTCTCCGGCGCATGCGTTCCGCTCTGGCGGTCTTCCGGACAGCAATACCCCGCCAGACAACACGTTCATTTCTCAATGAGATGCGGCGGGCGGCCAAAGCCCTCGACCGTGCCCGGGACCTGGACGTCTATATTGAGGAAAACCTGCGTCCGAAAGGCGAGAAAAGAAAAGATAAGATGCGGAAACTCGCATTGAAACATCGCGATCGGGAATATGCTCGGGTAAAGGCGTATATAGAGGGAAAGCGCTACCGTAAGATCTGTGAAGAGCTCCACCATTGGGTCGAGAGCCGGGGATGGAGGCAGGATCTCGTCGATGAACAGAAGACGATCCTAGAAGAAAACGTAGTCTCCTTTGCTTCCGACGTGCTGGACCATCAACAGAACCGCATCCTGGACGATGGAAGGGGTATCGAGGGCCAGGATAGCGAGGCACTGCATCAATTGCGCATCGACTGCAAGAAACTGCGCTATGCGGCCGAATTTTTTGCGCCTCTCTACGGAGAGCCAATGAAGGATTTCATTCGTCACCTCAAGGCCTTGCAGGATCTGCTCGGGACATTGCACGATGTGGCGGTGATGCCGGGCCTGCAGCGGGACCTGCTAAAAGGGAAGAGAAATCGAGGCCTAAAGCGTCATGCCCGGAGACTGGTCAGAGAACGCAGTGAACAGGCGAATATGATCAGAAGGACGCTGGCGACGCGGTGGGGCGATTTTTCCCGAGCGGAACGCCCGTGGAGGGCGCAGGAGTGTGCTTCGCGCTAGCACTGATTAGGCGTCGCTTTCCGAGTAAACCCGGCGGCAAGGTTAGCTAGCTGTTGACCTGGCGGTCCTTCCTTTCTGCCTCAAACGATCGAAGCCGATCGAAGCAATTCATTGCCAAAACCCCGGTTGGCCGTGCCTGGGCGGAAACACTGCCGCGCTGATCGAGATAGAACATAGGAGCATTCCTGATCTCTTCTGCCGGTCACGTGGTGCCCATATTCGGTAGGTGGCGCGATTCACAAACGCCGAAATACAGGTAAAGGTACTGGTTGCCGTCTATAATCGTTCGGGTCCTGCCGAGCCACCACAAACTGCCGCTGATGAAAGCCGAAACCATGTCAAGCCGCTACAGTCTCGGGGAGGAGATCGCCCATACGGTGACCCATGGCGTGGGCATACTCCTGAGTATCGCGGGTCTGGCGGTGCTGGTTGCATTCTCCGCCCTGTACGGCGATGCCTGGCACATCGTCAGCACTAGCATCTATGGGGCGACGCTGATACTGCTTTATACCGCATCCACGCTTTATCATGGTCTGCCCGACGCCAAGGCGAAGCAGGTCATGCAGAGGCTGGATCATGCCGCCATATTCCTCCTCATAGCGGGTACCTACACTCCCTTTACCCTGGTCAACCTGCGCGGCGGCTGGGGATGGACCCTGTTCGGCCTGGTTTGGGCTATCGCCATCGCCGGCATGGTGTTGGAACTGGCGAGCGAGACACGCTACAAACGCCTGTCGATAGGCCTCTATCTGGGACTTGGCTGGTTGGTCCTGATCGCCATCAAACCCATGTTGACGTCGGTGGCAATGGGTGGACTGATCCTGTTGCTGGCGGGCGGACTCTGTTACTCCCTCGGGGTGATCTTCTATGTCCGCAAGCAACTGGCCTATCATCATGCTGTCTGGCATCTGTTCGTCCTGGCAGGCAGCATGCTGCACTTCTTCTCTGTGCTCTTCTACGTGGTACCGCCAGGGGCCTGATACAGCGCCCAAGCAGAGCGACCGCGGGACAGCTGCCGCAGCACGGGTGCGGATAGCTGATGTTCTCGACAGCCGCAATAGGTCTCGGTCGCGACGCGTTGCGCAATTAGGCGACGGTTGGAGGAGCCGATGAAAACCTAAAAACTAGGAGCCTCGGAAGATTTCTTTTTACGCCCTCAATTGTATTGGGTCCCCATCACGGACGCACATCGAGTTCTCTGTCTAGCACGGTCCCCAGAGATCAGAGTGGTATCCCAGGCAGTCCGGTAGCGTAAACTCCCTGGTCCTAGCCATGGATTGCTACGTCTGACGCGGGATGGTCGCTCGCCCTCAATGGCGCTGTAGACCAAGCGTGTTCCTTCTGTTCTTACTATCCATTGCTCCGAGGCGCGACTTGGACGAAGAGATTAACAGTTAATTACATCAGAATAGACATATAGGCTGATGTTGTGTAGCTGCCGGCCTTGTTATAACAATGCAGCGCCGCCTGCTATATTTACAGTTGTGTTCAGGTGCCGAAAACGCTCTCGATCACCGGGAGGAGAATCCGACTATGAAAAAAATGTTCGAGTTGCTTGTTAGCGGTGTTGCGCTCACGATGTCGCTGCCGAGCTTCGCCAGTGTTTCGCATGTCTTCGTTTCGAACACTGGCGACGATACGTTATCACTGATTCGCTGCGTTACATCCAACGGCAAGAAGCCGATCCAATGTGAGGAGAAGGACCGGCAGGATGTCGGGTTTGGTACGAGCTGGCCGGCGAATCAATATCGCGGTCACCCTGCGTGGTGGTGGACCGGCCTCAGTGGCGAGGTTATCGGGATCAAGGCCAGGGCATCCCTGAGCCCACTGAAAAACGCAAACAGCTTAGTGCCGGTGGACACATACGACCTGCCGGGTGCCCCGGTCAAGACCGGATCGCGTTCTAACTTCATCGGTATCTCTCCGGACGGCCGCACGGCATGGAACTCCGCCCGCGAGATCGACGAGATCCAGGAGATCATCACCGACCCATCCCACCCCGACTTCGGCACGATTGCCACTCGAATTTTGGTTCCCGACTTGGATCCGAGTAGCTCCGAGACGGTTATGAACGGGGCAGCGCGGCCTTGTGACGCCACCATTACGCCCGATGGCCGCTATTTTTTCGAGCCGGACCTCTGGGGCGAGTCACTGACGGTTGTCGACACCCAGTCGAAAGACATCATTCATCAGGTGCAGCCGCCGCAAGTCATCCCGGACGAGAGGGTGCTGCCGTTCATGGCGACGACCAACGGGAAGATCGTGCTGGTCGAAAATCTTGAACTCGATGGCGGCACGTACGACATCTGGGACGTAAGCGTCCTTCCTGCTGAACCGATACACTTGAAGAAACTTACGGCTGCCGACGGGCTCGGAGTGGATGCCCAGACGAGCGAGTTCACGCCGGACGGCCGCTACGCTTATCTTATCATGCGGGGTGACCCCACAGCGCCGGCGGGCTCGCCAGATACGAGCCGGCTCGACGTACTGGATGTCGTCGAATCTTCGCCGACATATCTCGAGATCGTAAATAGCATCGAACTCCCCGAAGCGTGCTTCGCGAGCACTGGCGACTTCAGTAATGACGGCCGGTATTTCTTCGTCAACTGCAACAGGAGAGACGAGCTGAAGGTGGTCGATAACCGAACGCAGGAAATCGTTGCTACTATACCCGTCGGGATCGGCCCGAGAGGCGTTATCGTGCGCTAGCTCGAGTATGCTCTCTGGCTCTGCCTCTCATCACGGTTTAGCGCTGTGTTTTCTAGCGGCGGTGGCAACAGCCACCGCCGCTAGCGCGTCGGGGGCTACACCGCTTAGGGTTGCAGTCGTCGCGCCATCAGATAACGACCATATGGCGTGGGCGGCGGCAGCGCAGCTAGGACGCGGGGCGACGGAACAAGGTCTCGAGATTGCCGTCGAGCCGGCGGCTCTGACCGACACCGGCGAGCCACTGCCCGACCTGCTCGTGATGCCGGTTCGCAGCCTGGCGACACAGGTTCCCGCGCTCCAGATCCTCGAACTGCCCTTTTTCTATGCTTCTCTTGGCATCGTGCACGAACGTCTGGATGGTTCCTTGGGCCGTTACCTCACTAACGAGGCGCGCAAACTTGGTTGGGAGGTCGTTGCCTATTGGGACGAGGGCATGCACGTATTCTCAGGCCTGAAGCG
>JAHEIA010000233.1 GCA_024639625.1 Chromatiales bacterium | reverse complement strand
ATACCCCGTAGAGCAGCATGATGGCACCGATGATTACGAAGACGACACCCACCACCCTGCGCGCCAGCTCGATGCCGATCAGCACGCCCACCACGGCGATGGCCTGGTCCAACTCGGTCTCGGCCCCGGCGCGATAGTTGATCGCCTCGAAGTTGAGAATCCAGTAACCGACCGTGCCGACAGAGAGAAGGATCAGGATGTAGTCGATGCTACGGCCAAGCAAGGTTTTGGACTTGTACAGCAGGAAGACGAGGATATAAGTAATGATGATGTAGATACCGCGGTGATACTCGGTAGACGCAGGGGCGATAAGCGCCGAATAGGAGTAAAACAGCACCAGAAAGAGCGCCAATCCGTCGAAGACCCATTGTTCTACCTTGTTGAGCTTGTCGAACAGCATCGCGATCGCCCCATTCTAATTATTCTGTCGTAGCGGTAACGAAAGGACGGGACCGCGCAATGCAACCCCGCCCTTCCGTCATCGCTATCAGGGGACTACAGCAGTCCCTTTTCCTTCCAGAACTTTTCCGCTCCCGGATGCAGCGGCGTCACGATGCCATTGATGCCGGTTGCGATGGACATTTCCTTGAAGGTCGTTTTCTGCGACCGCATGTGGGCCAGCCCCTCGTCCGTGTAGATCATCGACAGCATGTCGTATACCACGTCGTCCGGCACCTCCGCGTTAGCCACCCAAAGCGCCGAATCCTGGAACGAAGGGGTATCCTTATCTACGCCCTTATAGGTACCTGCCGGCACCGCTAGGTTGGAGAAATAAGGGTAGGCCTCCAGGAACCCGGAATCGAGCGCATCCTGGCCCACATCGACCAGGGCGATGTCGTTGGTCTGTGCCGCCATGATGACAGCGCCGCTGGGGAACGCGGTGAACAGCCAGAAGGCATCCAGCTGGTTGTTGCCGAACGCCCCCGCCGCATCATTGTAACCCATGGCGTTGCGCTCGATCTTGTCCCAAATGCCCAGATGACTGAAGAAGAGTTCGCAGTTGGCGAAGGCCCCGGAGCCGGCGTTACCCACGCCGACCTTCTTGCCGACGAGGTCCTTGGCACTCTTGATACCGGAGTCGGCCCGCACCACCAGCTGAGCCGGTGCACCGTAGAGATACGATACCGCCATAACGTTCTCGTATTTCTTGGGGTCGTTCTTCAGCTTGCCTTCCCTGCCGAGCCACACATGTCCGGAATACACGACTCCGAAGTCCGCGCGTCCCTTTTCGACTTTGCGCAGGTTCTCCGTGGAGCCGGCAGACGACTGGGCCTTGACCGTGAATTTTCCGTTGTCCTTCACCGGATCGTAGACCTGGATCGCGTTAGCAACGACCTGGAAGGTGCCGCCGGCCGGGCCGCCGCTGAACACCAATCTCTTGGCGGCAAACGACGCCGTAGGAACCGCTAGCGTCGCCGCTAGTACCGCACAGCCACCAAGCAAGAAAGACCTACGCTTAATTCTCATGGCACAACCTCCTATCGGATTGTTTTAATTGGGCTTTCCTGTCTTTCTGGCCCTTTCCGAAAGGCCACGGACCGCCCTCTGGTTTCGTCATCGGCCTGTTCCCTGACCCGAAGCGCTGACACAGCGCAATGCGCCGCAGCCCTGCAACGTATAGCAAAGAAACGAAAAGCGCCGATGCCACTCAGCTCAACCGATCGTTTGTGCGGGTGGAGTGCGTTGCCGACTGCTGATCTATGAACATAGCCGAGATTTCGGCTCCGCGCCACATCCGGCCATCTGTTCACGGCCCTCGCAGACGCCCTGACACCCCGACGGGCTTGACCCCGGGCAGCACGCAATCTCGGGTCTCCGGCGGCCAGTGCCGCAAGCTGTCGGTACCCGCGGTGTCATCCCGCGAGACGCAAGATCGCGTCCATTTCGACATCCGCCTCTTTCGGCAGCGCGGCCACGCCGATCGCCGCTCGCGCAGGGTACGGTTCCGAAAAATACTCCGCCATGATCTGGTTCACGGTAGGAAAATGTCCGAGGTCGGTCAGGAACACGTTCAGCTTGACCACGTCGTCGAGCGAACCACCGGCGGCTTTCGCCACGGCCAGTAGGTTTTCGAAGACGCGCCGGATCTCTGCCTCGATGCCCCCTTGCACCAGCTGCATGGTTTCCGGGTGCAACGGGATCTGTCCCGACAGGTACACCGTGGAACCCGATTTCACGGCTTGCGAATAGGTCCCGATGGCTTTCGGGGCCTGATCGGTACGGATGATCTCTCGTCGCATCAGCTAAGTCTCCTCAATGAAAAAGGCCGTCGCATCGCCTTGCCGCACCCGACCGCGGAACTCCACTGCGGCCGGCCGCTTACCGACCCCGGGGCGCGATTCGCTCGCTACAGCGTCACGCGCGAGCGATATGCATCACCGCAGGCAAGGAGCGTAGACGCCGCATGATGGTCGCCAGTTGCTGGCGACCGTTCACCGTAATCACGAAAGTGAGGGTAGAGGTTAAACCGTCTCGCTCATTTACAGCGACGTTTTCGATATTGGATCCGAATTCGGCGATCGTCGTGGCCACCGTGGCGAGTACACCGCGCTGGTTGCCGACAGCCACCCGAATCTCGGTCGGGAACTCGCCTTCCACTTGCTCTTCCCACTTTAGGTCCAGCCAATTGGGGTTATGTTTTCGCCGACCGCCCAGGTTAGGGCAGTCCTGGCGGTGTACGACGATACCCTTCCCCGCGGTGAACATCCCGGTGACGGGGTCGCCCGGAATCGGCCGGCAGCACTTGGCGAAATTCACCACCATACCCTCAGTACCTTTGATCGACAGCGCTTCAACCGAGGTGCCCGGCACAAAGGGGGGCGCGAGCTCATCCGCCCCCGAGGCTAACAGTTTGCGGGCCACCAGTAGAGGCATCCGGTTGCCCAAACCGATGTCCGCCAGCAAGAGTTCGCGACTTTTAATGCGCGTTTCCTGCAATAACTGCTGCATCCGCCCGTCGTCGATCTGCTCAAGGGAGGACCCGAGATCCAGCAACTCTTTTTCCAACAAGCGCTTGCCGAGTTCCACGGCCTCCTGGCGTTGCAGATTCTTCAGGTAGCTACGGATATTGGCCCGCGCCTTAGCGGTAACCACGAACTCCAACCAGGCAGGGTTGGGATGGGCACTCATGGAAGTGATCACCTCCACTGTCTGGCCGTTCAGCAGTCGCGAGCGCAACGGAACCAGCCGGCGGTCAATGCGAGCGGCGACGCAGGTATTGCCTAGGTCCGTATGCACGGCGTAGGCAAAATCGATCACCGTGGCGCCCCTCGACAGCACCATGATGCGCCCCCTGGGTGTGAACACGTATACCTCGTCGGGGAACAGGTCGACTTTGACGTTTTCCAGGAACTCGATCGAATCTCCGGCATCCTTCTGCAGCTCGAGCAGGTTGTGCAACCAGTCGCCGCTTTGCACCTGGGGGCTCTCGGCTTGACTGCTGTCCAGCTTGTACAGCCAATGTGCGGCGATCCCCGACTCCGCGATACGATCCATCTCTTCGGTGCGGATCTGGATCTCGATCGGCAAACCTTGAGGCCCGAAGAGCACCGTGTGCAGGGACTGATAGCCGTTCGCTTTCGGGATCGCGATATAGTCCTTGAAGCGGCCAGGCACCGGCTTATACAGATTGTGCATGGCGCCGAGCACCCGGTAACAGGTATCGACATTGTCCACGGCAATGCGAAATCCGAATACGTCCACCACCTCCGAGAAAGGCAGCTTCTTTGCCAGCATCTTCCGATAGATGCTGTACAGGTGCTTTTCCCGACCCATGACGCGCCCGGACAACCCTTCTTGCGCCAAGCGCTGGCGAATCGCCGTTTCGATCGTTACCAACAGTTCCTTGCGGTGCCCGCGGGCCGTCTTTACCGCTTGTTTGAGTACCCGGTAGCGCACCGGCCAATAGGCGGCAAACCCCAGCTCCTCGAGTTCCAAGCGCATGCTGTGAATGCCCAGGCGATTGGCGATCGGGGCGTAGATCTCGAGTGTCTCTCGGGCAATGCGGCGGCATTTCTCGGGGCGCATGATGCCCAGGGTGCGCATATTGTGCAGGCGGTCGGCGAGCTTTATGAGGATGACCCGAATATCTTTGGTCATGGCCAACAGCATCTTGCGGAAATTGGCGGCCTGTGCCTCGGCTCGGGAGCGGAAATCGATCTTTGTTAACTTGCTGACCCCATCGACGAGGTCCGCGATCTCCTGGTCGAAGCTGATCGCCAGCTGGTCTTTGGCGGTCGGCGTGTCTTCTATGACGTCGTGGAGAATCGCCGCCATCAGGCATTTGTGGTCCATGCGCAGATCGGCCAGGATCCGAGCAACCGCCACAGGATGGTAAATATAGGGCTCCCCGGTCATGCGGTGCTGCCCCTCGTGCGCCTCCGCGCCGAACAGATAAGCGCGATAGACCTCTCGGATCTGCTGCGGGGGAAGATAACTCTCGAGATAGACGCAGAGGTCGCTGACCAAAAATCTGGGCCTACCCAGGTCTTGGCTGTTTGGGGAACTGCCTCGGGGCACTACGTTCTGCATCGAGGTTCTCGGTGCGTCGCGGCTTGGGCATCCGCTGGTGGTTGGCTATCTTTTCGCTCTTTGCATAGGATTGAAGAAACGCGCTGCAGTTGCAAGCGCGGGAATTGCTCGGAAGGGAATGAGGGCCCACCTGGACGCTGCCAATGGCCCCCGGGGTGATAACCTCGCAGAAGGCGCGATCTAAGGGCGTTCAGAAAACGCCGCCAGCACCCTCTACCGGCGTTTCGAAGACATCCGCCGCAGCAGCAGCGGCAGCCTCAGCGGCTCGCTCCGTGCCTTCCACGAACTCGTCATCCACGAGACCCTCCGCGATCTCGCGCAGCGCGATCACCGTTGCCTTATCGTTCTCTAGGGGCACCAAGGGCTCTTTGCCTCTGGCGATCTGACGGGACCTTTTCGTCGCCAAGAGAACGAGATCGAAACGATTGTCGACGTGGTCGAGACAATCTTCTACTGTGATACGCGCCATCGATGTGTTACTCCGAAGTAGTTGGCCCTTGCCCGAAGGGCCGCGAAGCCGAGTGCGAACCGAATCCGCTAGTATAGCGCATCATAAGACGCTTGCGTACAGCGCCGTGCTCACGCCTCCGTCGAGCGCTGTTCCAGCAAGCCCCGGACATCCGGCCCTAGATGCCGCTCCTGCACCTCGCGGCGCAGCCTGGACGCCTGAAAAATGCTCTGCAGGTGCCGCACAGCCAGCCCGAAATCATCGTTTACAACCAAGAAATCGTACTCCGCATAATGCGAGATTTCGGTTCGCGCCTCGCGCATCCGCCGTTCGATCACTTCCGCGGAATCCTGGCCGCGACCGAGCAGCCGTTGCTGCAGGTCCTGCAGGGATGGCGGCAAGATGAATATGGAAAGCGCGGTGGGCAGATTGGTGCGCACCTGCCTCGCGCCCTGCCAATCGATCTCGAGGATGACGTCCCGTCCCGCCGCTAGCCGCTCCCGCACCTGAGATCCGGCGGTGCCGTACAGCTGGCCGAACACCTCGGCGTGTTCAAGAAACTCACCCTGTTCTATCAGCGCGCTGAATCGATCGCGGTCGATAAAGTAGTAATCGCGCCCGTCCACCTCTCCTGGACGCCGCGGACGGGTGGTGTG
>JAHEIA010000232.1 GCA_024639625.1 Chromatiales bacterium | reverse complement strand
ACTCGGACCAACCGCCTCGCGAACCGCAGGCGCATCCGGCCCCGCCGAAGATCGCGCCGTCGGACGTCGCCACCGGCGAGCGACCCGTCACGCGAGGTCCCACCGCACCGCGTGTACCTGCGCAGCCGGACCGAAGCCAGCGCTCAGTCCTGCGCATCGCTTTCCAGGCGCTTCAGGCCGCGGCGCGGACAATGCGCCAGAAGACGCTGCAGCGGACCCAGCTTCGGGATCTGCAGATCGCCACCCGCCACCTCCAGCAAAGGATAGAGCACAAACTCCCGCTCCGGGAGCCCGGGATGGGGAAGGGTCAGGAACTCGGTCTGCTGCGTCAAAGCGTCGTACAGAAGAAGATCCAGGTCCAGGGTTCGCGGACCCCAGCGTTGTGCCCCGCGGACTCGACCATGCGCAGATTCGATTTTCTGCAATCCGCGGAGCAGCGATTCGGCGCGCAAGGCGGTTTGCAGGACCGCCACCGCGTTGATATACGGCGCCTGGTTCTGCGGACCCAGAGGCCGGCTCCAATATAGGCTCGAGCAAGCGGCGACACGGCTCTCCGGCAGCGCGTCGAGTTCACAAATGGCGCGACGCACCTGTTCCTGCGGATGATCCTGATTGCTTCCGAGCCCGATGTAGGCGACCACCTCCGGGTCTCTGGCTGCTGCCGGCGAAGGGTTCAATCGCTCTTCCCGACCGCCTTCTTCCGCCGCCGGCGCCGCCTGCTGCGCCCGGCCGGTCGCTCCATTGGCGCCCCCTGCTCGCCCGCGGCTTCCTGATATTGCGTCCACCACTGGGCGAGTGCCGGATCGACCTCACCGGACTCGGCGCGCAGCAGCAGAAAATCGTAGGCCGCGCGAAACCGAGGATGCCCGATAAAACGTTGCGCCCGACGGCCTCCCCGGCTGTCGAATCTGGGCTGCAGCCACCAGATTTCCCGCATCGGGATGCTGAAACGCTTGGGGATGGAGACCCGAAACTGTTGCTGAGCAAGAATGCGGTCACCGGCCTCGCGAATCGCCTCTGTCATGCCGGTCGTGTCATCCTGCAGTTTACTCGCTAGCTGGCGCACCGGCTCCCACAGCAGTACCGCAAACAGGAACGCCGGCGTGACCGGTTTATCCGCGCTGACGCGGTCGTCGGTATTACTCATGCCGCGGCTGACAAAGGTGATCGGGAACGCCTGCTCCTCGTGGGTCAAACTTTCTTCGGTCATCGGAAACAGGTGTTCGAACAATCCGTAATGCCGCAGCTTCTCGAATGCGCAAAGAGCCCCGCCGGTGAGAAACAGCTTCTGTAATTCATCGAAAATTCGAGCCGACGGCACGTCCCCCAGCAGGTGACCGATGCGGTGCAAAGGTTCGTCGCAAGCGGGATCGATGTTGAAACCGAGCTTGCAGGCAAAGCGCAGTGCGCGCAGGATGCGGACCGGATCCTCACGGTAGCGCTGCTCCGGATCACCGATCAGCCGCAGGCGCCCTTGCTCGAGATCGCGCAGGCCCCCAACGTAATCGACGACCGAAAAATCTTCGATGTTGTAGTAAAGGGCATTGACTGTAAAATCCCGCCGCAGAACGTCATCGCCGATCACACCGTAGACATTGTCGCGCAGAATCATCCCATTCTCGACGTGGCGATCACCCTCCGAGTCCTCGGAACCGCTGCGGAAGGTCGCCACCTCGATGATCTCACGCCCAAAATGCACGTGCGCCAAGCGGAAGCGCCGACCGATCAGGCGGCAGTTGCGGAAGATGGAGCGTACCTCGTCCGGACGCGCGTCCGTGGCGATATCAAAATCCTTGGGCTCGCGCCCGAGCAGCAGATCCCGCACTCCGCCGCCGACCAGGTAGGCCTGGAAACCCGCGGCCTTCAGTCGGTACAAAACCTTGACCGCATTCTCGCTGATGTTGGCGCGGGAGAGGTCGTGCTCGGGCCGCGGTATGATGATCGGTGTGGTGATGGCTGAATACCTGTAAAAAACGGCGAAACTACAGCCGGACCCCGTCCCGCTGCTACCCCGGGCCAAGCCGGCGCAGGCGATCGTACTTGTTCCGATCGTCTTCCCCGACGTTGCGCTTGCAAGGCGCTGTCCCTATTGTCTTGAGCCTGGCCAAAACATCGCTATAATACCACCTCTTTGCAAGTTTGCCGGGCTCCCTTCGTCTAGTGGTTAGGACGCCGGCCTCTCACGTCGGTAACAGGGGTTCGAGCCCCCTAGGGAGCGCCACTCAATTGCTCTCGGCCTTGATGCCAAAACCTCCCTCGCTGTGGGTCGAGCGGCGCTGCCCGGTGCGAGAAAATGGTCTGCCCTGGAAGTCGCCCGTGGCAAATTCAACCCATCGCTGCCACGCCGCGGTTCGGCCCGTTTGGCGGATTCGTTTGCAACGATGCACTTCAATGCTACCGTCGGCAGCGTCAGACGAGGCGCGGTTGCAACGCGAGACGGCCTCTCGTCCCGGCGCCTCCGCTGATAGGAACTTGTCGCGCCATCGCGTTGCTCGGAATGTCAGGAAGGATGCCCGGGCCTTCCCGCGAGGCATCTCCAAGCCGGATGAAGAGGGGGAAACACCCGATGCGTTCGCGCCACAAGCCTGATCACTGCTAACTGACCAGCACGATGTCTGTACCCAGGGCCGACGAGCGGATCGACGCACCGCGCACCTTGCGCTGGAGATACATCCCGGTCGCCATCGTCGCAGTGCTGGGCATCGCCATATCGCTCGCCTCGTCGCGACAGGTCGGCGAATGGGAGCAGCAACGGGTGGATTCCGCCTTTCAAGGGGCGGCGCGAGACCGGGTGCTGATCATCCAGCGCGAGATCGAGTACACTTTTTCCATTGTCGAGGACCTGGCGAGCCTGTTCGAGGTCTCGCGCAATATCGCCCGGCGCGAATTCCGTAAGTTCGTCAGCCCGGTCCTCCTGCGACATCCGGGGGTCAAGGCCCTGCAATGGATACCGGCGGTCGCCGCGCCGGAGCGGGCGAGCTTTCTCGCGAGGGCCCGCGTCAGCTTCCCAAGCTTCCAGATCCACCGCGAAGACGTGGACGACAATGCGCCGGATGACGAGTCGGGCCCGCTGCAGCTGCCGATCCTGTACGTACAGCCCTATCAACAGAACAAGGATGCTTTGGGCCTGGATCTCGCATCCGACCCCGAGCTACTCGAGACGCTCATCGAAGCGGGCGCCTCGGGAAAGCCCTTGGTGCGCACGACACCGGACGCAACCCTTGGCTATGCAGGCGACAACGACCTTACGATCTACATTCCCGTCTACCGCCGCGGCGATGGGGCGGAGGTCGAGGCCGCCGAAGGAGAAGAGCAAACCGCAGAACTGCTCGGTTTCGCCGCCGGGATCTTCCGCCTTGGCGGCGTGATCGAAAGGGCGCTGGAAAGCCTCAGCCCAAGCGGGATCGATATCCACTTCTTTCGCGAAACGGCGACTGGAGAGCGTGATCTGCTCTACTTTCACCGCTCCCGCAAAGCAGGCCAAGCGCAGCGCACGACCGGGGTGGCCCAGGAGCAGACCGGGAGCGAGATGGCTCTCGACCTGCAGGTGGGCGACCAACACTGGTCGGTGATCTGTACGTCGCACCTACGCTACTTCCACCCTGACCTGTGGAACGCCTGGCTGGTCCTGGTCGGCGGGCTGGCCTTCAGCAGTCTGCTCACGGCCTACCTGGTGACCCTGGTCAACCAGGCGGAGAAGGTGCGACGCCTGGTAAATGCCCGAACCGGCCAACTGGTAACCGCGGTCCAAGCCCTCAAGCGGCAGATCGCGGACCGCCAGCGCGCCGAGGAAGAACTGCAGCGCCTGAACGAAACCCTCGAACAGCGGGTCGCCGAGCGCACGGAGGAGTCGCGGCGTCGCGCGGAGGAACTGGAACAGTTCGCCTATGTCGCATCGCACGATCTCAAGGCGCCGCTGCGGGCGATTGCAAACCTGTCCGCCTGGCTGGAAGAGGACCTGCAGAACCGATTGGACCCCGAGACTCGGGAGCAGCTGGAGCTGCTGCGCGACCGAGTGCAGAGGATGCAGAATCTCATCGACGGTTTGTTGGAATACTCGCGGGTCGGACGCGTACCCTCCGCCGTCAAGGAGGTTGACATCGCGACCCTCCTCACAGAGGTGGTCGACCTGTTGTCACCGCAACCGGGATTCAGGGTCGACATCGATCCGGACATGCCGACGCTGCGCACGGACCCGCTGCGCCTCGGGCAGGTCTTCTCGAACCTGATCGGAAACGCGCTCAAGCACCACGGCGGGGATCGGGGACGCATCCGGGTTGCCGCGCGCCCGTTGGGCACTCGCTATGAATTCTCGGTTTGCGACGATGGTCGCGGTATTGACCCGGACTATCACGCGAAGGTGTTCATGATGTTCCAGACCTTGCAGAGCAGAGACCGGGATAGCGACACCGGGATCGGCCTGGCGCTGGTTAAGAAGATTGTGCAGGAACACGGTGGTTGGATAAGATTGGAGTCGGAAGAAGGTAAAGGCGCATGTTTCCGTTTCACCTGGCCGCGGGACGCCAAGGACGAGACCGCGGAACCGATGCAACCACCGACGACTCGATAGGAGACTGGAAGGCCGCCTCATGATTGCTCCGAACGCCGCTATCCTCCTCGTCGAGGACGACCGGGTCGACGTGATGACCGTGCAGCGCGCATTGAAGAAGATCGGCTTCGCCAATCCGGTGTTCGTTGCCCGCAACGGAATCGACGCCCTGGGCATGTTGCGCGGCCAGGGGTTCGAGAAGATCGTTCCGCCACCGGCGCTGATCCTGCTGGACCTCAACCTGCCGAAAATGAGCGGGGTCGAGTTCCTCGAGCAGTTGCGCGCCGACCCGGAACTGAGCGCGATGCGGGTCATCGTGCTCACCTCTTCCAACGAGCCGAAGGACCGGGAAGCCGCCTTCCGCTACGACGTGGAAGACTATATCGTGAAACCCCACTCGTTCGACGAATTCGCCCGCGCGATGGACGTCATTCTGTCCTACTGGGATCCGGACGGCAGCTGAGCCCCCCCTCCGAGCAGGCCCTTTAGTCAGCGGCTCCCTGCGCCCCACAGGCCAGGAAGAAGGCGTCGTTCTGCAACGCATTGTGACATTGGCGGGTCGACGGCGTCGGGGCTTCCGGGTCCTCCGCGGCCAGGCGCTCCTCGAATTCCATGTCCAGCAGCTGCTGCGCCGGGATGCATGACGCGCTGCCGGAACACTGTCCCTGGGCCCCGCAAACGCGCTCCGCCAGCACACCGCAAGCGGTCGGCTCGCCCCGGATGCGGCCCTTGTTGCACGCCACGAAATACGACTCCCGCTGCAACGCCTCGCTGCACTGGGACGGGGTCTCGACAAAGCGCGAAGCGTAACCCGGCGCCGTCTGCTCCTGCAGTTCCTGCTGCGAGAACTCGAGCAGCTGCCGGGCCTGCCGGCAGACCGCGGCCCCGGAACACTCGTCGTAAAACCCGCACACCTTGCGCACCAGGATGCGGCACAACGCGGGGCCTTTCTGCACGAACGCCTGGTCGCCCCGGTACTCGTCACGCAGCTCGAGCACCTGCTCGTTGGGAACCATGACGCCCGAACGCACGGTCACCGTGCTCCCGTCCTTGAGCTGATGCACACCGTCCCAGAGCGGCACCTCGGCCCCCTGGGGAGAGTACAGGATCGCCTTGTTG
>JAHEIA010000231.1 GCA_024639625.1 Chromatiales bacterium | reverse complement strand
TGCAATGATTCCTGTACCATCGGACGCGGGCTGCATGAATATCCGCGCGGCGCCATGTCTCGCGCTGATCGGATACTGCACGGTAGAGCCTTTCAATTTCACGTCCACCATGTTTTTGCGCGCGTTCTCCATCGCCTTCTGGATCGCGATCGGCACCTCGCGCGCCTTCCCACGTCCCAGCCCGACACGGCCCTGCCCATCGCCGACCACGGTCAGCGCTGCGAAACCGAATTGCCGGCCACCCTTTACCACTTTGGCGACCCGGTTCACGGCTACCAGCTTTTCGAGCAGCTCGTCGCCTTCTGGTTTAGCGTTGTAACTTGCCATTGCTATACCCCTAGAAATGCAGGCCGTTTTCGCGAGCTGCGTCTGCCAACGCCTTCACCCGGCCGTGATACTTGAATCCGGAACGGTCGAAAGCCACTTTCTCGACGCCCGCCGCCTTTGCGCGCTCGGCGATCGCCTTGCCCACGGCGACCGCGGCCGCCACATTGCCCGTCCCGCTCAATTCCTTACGCAGCTGCTTGTCCAGAGTGGAGGCGCTAGCCAAAACCTGATCGCCACTCGGCGAGAACAGCTGCGCATAGATGTGCTGCGGCGTACGGTATACGGCCAGGCGATGAGTACCCAGCTCGCGGATCTTTGCCCGAGTCTTACGGGCCCGACGAATTCGTGCTGATTTCTTATCCATCTCTGGCCCCTACTTCTTCTTCTTCGCCTCTTTACGGGCGACGACTTCATCCGAATAGCGAATGCCCTTACCCTTGTAAGGCTCGGGCGGACGGTGGCTGCGAATCTCGGCGGCCACTTGCCCTACGCGCTGTTTGTCGCAGCCGGAAATATGAATCTCCGTTTGCGAAGGCGTCGCAATCTGTATTCCTTCCGGAACCGCAAACGCGACCGGGTGAGAAAAACCCAGGCTCAGGTTTAGCACTTTGCCTTGCGCCTGCGCGCGATAGCCGACCCCGACCAGCGCCAATTTCCGTTCGAACCCGCGATTGACTCCGGTAACCATATTGTTGATCAGCGCGCGGGTGGTCCCGGCCAAGGCCCAAGAGGTCTTCTCTTCGGTCTTCGGCGCCACCTTTAATTCTCCCGCATCCTGTTCCACCCCGACTTTGGGGTGCACCCGAAACTCCATTTCGCCCTTGGGTCCCTTCACCGACACTTTCTGGCCGTCAATGGTGACCTTGACGGCAGCCGGCACCGCGATAGCGGCTTTTGCAATACGAGACATCGATTGACCCTCCGTTGATTAGGCGACGAACGCGAGCACTTCGCCACCCTGCCCGGCAGCGCGAGCAGCTCTGTCGGTCATGAGCCCTGCGGAGGTGGAGATGATGGCAATGCCGAGGCCGCCCTGTACTTGCGGCAGTTCCTTGCTTCCCCTGTAGACGCGCCGACTGGGGCGGCTCACCCGCTCGATCAATTCGATCACGGGGCGCCCTTGGAAATACTTCAGGTCGAGCGACAGGCTAGGCTTACCACTGTCCTCGGCAACCGAGTAGTCCGCGACGTACCCTTCGTCCTTGAGGACTTGTGCGATGGCCTTCTTCACCTTGGAAGCAGGCATGCTAACAGAGATCATTTTTGCCGCTTGGGCATTGCGGATACGCGTCAGCATATCGGCAATAGGATCAGCCATACTCATTGTCGAAATCCTCCGGGTCAAGCCGCCATATTCGGCGTGATACCCTAGTTTTCCAGCGAAAAACAGCAACGCGCCCGAGCGGCGCGCACTGCCCTACCAACTCGATTTCATCAGCCCGGGAACATAGCCCAGCATAGTGGCTTCGCGCAACTTGTTGCGACCCAGCCCAAACTTACGGAAATACCCATGGGGCCGCCCGCTAACGCGGCATCGGTTTCGCGCGCGGATGGGGCTGGAGTCCCGCGGCAACTTCTGCAGGTTGATTACCGCGGCTTCTTTCTCTTCGGGCGTGCGCTTTGCGTCTTTGATGATCGCCCTCAATTTCGCCCGCTGCGCGGCGTG
Source organism: Chromatiales bacterium (assembly GCA_024639625.1). Taxonomy (GTDB): domain Bacteria; phylum Pseudomonadota; class Gammaproteobacteria; order Chromatiales; family Chromatiaceae; genus JAHEIA01. The sequence continues at coordinate 3,676 of JAHEIA010000231.1, read as the reverse complement.
CTTGTCGATAAGGCGCTGCCGCTTTACTTCGCGCGCAATCATACTTCGCTTTGCCATAATTGGTTTCTCAGTTTCTGAACGGAAAGTTGAAGCCCTCCAGCAACGCACGACCCTCTTCGTCGTTTCGCGCGCTGGTAGTGATCGTAACGTCCAATCCCCGCAGCGCATCTACCTTGTCGTAGTCGATCTCCGGGAAGATGATCTGTTCCTTCACGCCCATGCTGTAGTTGCCGCGACCGTCGAAGGACTTTCCGCTGAGCCCACGGAAGTCCCGGATACGTGGGATTGCCACATTGATCAAGCGATCAAGAAATTCGTACATCTGTTCTCGCCGCAGGGTCACCTTGCAACCGATAGGCCAACCCTCGCGCACCTTGAACCCGGCCACCGATTTGCGCGCCTTGTTGATGATAGGCTGCTGGCCAGCGATCTTCCGCATATCACCGGCCGCAAACTCCAGCACCTTCTTGTCGCTGAGCGCCTCTCCCACGCCCATGTTGAGCGTGATTTTTTCGATCCTCGGAACCTGCATCGGACTCTTGTAGCCAAAGCGGTCCATCAGCTGCGGGATCATCTTCTCGCGATAGAGTTCGCGTAATCTTGCCATCGCCGTTCCTACCCTCAAATATCTACGACTTCGCCGTTCGACTTGAATATCCGCACTTTGCGGCCATCCTCGAGGATCTTGAAGCCCACCCGGTCACCCTTTCCAGTGACCGGGTTATAGAGCTGAATGTTGGATACCTCCAACGGCATTTCCTTGTCGAGTATCCCACCAGGCTCGCCCCGATTCGGGTTCGCCTTGGTATGGCGTTTCACCATATTCACGTTCTCGACAACCACATGTCGGTCGTCGTGCAGGCGAATTACAGTGCCTCGCTTACCTTTGTCTTTGCCGGTGATTACTACTACTTCGTCACCTTTCCTGATCTTACGCATGTTCGGTCACCTCAAAGCACTTCTGGTGCAAGCGAGATGATTTTCATGAATCGCTCGCTGCGCAGTTCTCGGGTTACAGGCCCGAAGATACGGGTGCCGATCGGCTGCAGTTGGTTGTTGAGCAACACAGCCGCGTTACTATCGAACCGAATCAAGGAGCCGTCCGCGCGGCGCACCCCTTTTTTGGTGCGCACAACCACCGCATTGTACACATCGCCCTTCTTGACCTTGCCGCGCGGAATGGCATCTTTCACCGTCACCTTGATGATGTCTCCGATATGCGCGTACCGCCGATGCGATCCACCGAGCACCTTTATACACATCACCCGCTTGGCACCGCTGTTGTCGGCGACGTTCAGGCTCGTCTGCATCTGAATCATGTTCGTTTCCCCAGTGCTATTTCCGTTGCAATAACCCAGGCCTCATGCATTCCGCCGCCGCTATTCGGCTTGTTCAAGAACCTTGATCAAGCGCCAGGTCTTGGTTTTCGACAAAGGCCGGCACTGCTCGACCATGACCAAATCACCCACCTTGCACTCATTGGCTTCGTCATGCGCATGAATCTTCGTCGAACGCCGGATAATCTTGCCGTACATCCGATGCTGGACCTTGCGCTCGACCAGCACGGTAATGCTCTTATCCATGGCGCTGCTTACCACGCGCCCCGTCATCGGGCGATTGGACTCTTGTTGTTCGCTCATGACGTTTCACCCGCTTTCATCTGATTCATTACGGTTTTCACGCGTGCGATGTCACGCCGCACCGACTGGAACTGCGACGGCCGCGCTAACTGACCGCTCCCCTGCTGCATACGCAGGTTGAACTGCTCGCGCAATAATTCGTAAAGAGCTTCCTGCAGTTCAGCCCGTGACTTTTTCCGCAGATCGTTCGCCTTCATCACAACACGGTCCTCTTCACGAAGGTAGTCTGTATCGGCAACTTTGCGGCCGCCAACGAAAAAGCCTCCCGCGCCAGATCTTCGTCTACGCCCTGAATCTCGTACAACATGCGGCCTGGCTGGATCTGCGCTACCCAATACTCCACGTTGCCCTTGCCACTGCCCATGCGAACTTCCAGCGGCTTCTTGGTGATCGGCTTGTCTGGAAAAGCTCGGATCCAGAGTTTGCCTCCACGCTTGACGCGCCGGGTAATGGTGCGGCGCGCCGCCTCGATCTGGCGCGCGGTGAGACGCCCGCGACTCGTGGCTTTGAGGCCAAACTCGCCAAAGCTTACGGAGTTGCCGGTCGTGGCAAGGCCCCGGTTCCGGCCTTTGTGCTGTTTGCGGAACTTGGTTCGCTTCGGTTGTAGCATTGCTTATGTCCTCTTTGCTGCGCCCCGGCTAGGCTTCGGCGCAGGTTCGGGCTCCGGTTCGTCGCCGAAGACCTCGCCCTTGAAGATCCAGACCTTGACCCCTAAAACGCCGTAGGTCGTTGCAGCCTCGGCAAAACCGTAATCGATATTCGCGCGCAGCGTGTGCAGCGGCACCCTGCCTTCCCGATACCACTCGCTGCGGGCGATTTCAGCTCCGTTCAGGCGTCCGGCGATATTGACCTTGATACCTCCCGCGCCGAGTCGCATAGCACTTTGCACCGCGCGCTTCATGGCACGCCGGAACATGATACGTCGCTCCATCTGCTGCGCGATGCTCTCGGCGACGAGTTGCGCGTCCAACTCCGGCTTGCGGATCTCCTCGATGCTGATATGCACCGGAATCCCCATCATCGCGGAGACTTCGCCACGCAGCGCATCGATATCCTCCCCCTTCTTTCCGATGACCAAACCGGGGCGGGCAGTATGCACAGTGATATGCGCATTCTTCGCCGGGCGATCGATCTGGATGCGGCTCACCGATGCCTGATACAGGCGCTTTTTCAGGTACGTGCGGACCTGCAAATCGGTGTTCAGCATGTCTGGATAGTCCCTGGAGTCTGCGTACCACTTGGATCGCCAATCTTCGATGATTCCGAGACGGATTCCGGTAGGATGTACTTTCTGCCCCATTCTGGCCTCTCTTGCCTATTTACTCGTCTGCCACGGTCAGCGTTATGTGGCTGGTGCGTTTCAATATCCGATTCGCCCTTCCCTTAGCGCGGGGCTGAATTCGCTTCATGACCGGCCCCTCGTCTACGCAAATCGTAGCTACCCGCAACTCGTCGATATCTGCGCCTTCGTTATGCTCTGCATTTGCGATAGCCGACTCGAGGACCTTCTTGATGATCCCGGCGGCCTTTTTCTTGCTGAAGGCCAAAACATTCAGAGCCCTTTCCACCGGCAGTCCCCGAACCTGGTCTGCCAACAGCCTCCCCTTTTGCGGGGAGATGCGCGCGTGGCGCAGTTTCGCTACAGCTTGCATCGGTTCACCTCGATTGCTACTTCTTCACCTTTCGATCGGCTGCGTGGCCGCGAAAGGTGCGCGTAACGGAAAATTCGCCAAGCTTGTGACCGACCATGTTCTCCGTGACCAGCACAGGTATATGCTGACGGCCATTGTGAACAGCAATCGTCAGCCCCACCATCTCCGGAAGGACCATGGAGCGGCGAGACCAGGTCTTGATCGGCCTCTTGCTGCCTTGCGCGACCGCTTCGTCGACTTTCTTAGCAAGATGGTGGTCCAGGAAAGGACCCTTTCGCACTGAACGTGGCACCTGAATACCCTCGATTTTCTACTTACGGTTGCGACGGCGCACGATCATTCGATCGGTGCGCTTGTTGTTCCGGGTCTTGTGCCCCTTGGTGG
>JAHEIA010000230.1 GCA_024639625.1 Chromatiales bacterium | reverse complement strand
GAAAGCGCAGACCGAGTCGAGCTCGAAGGCATTCGCCGGGCTCGGCAGGAGATCGAAACCGCGGACCATATCCTGTGGATCTTCGACGACGAAAGCGATCCCGAGCATTCCCGTCTCGATCCCAGTGTCCTGCCAGAGGGGGTGCCTTTGACCCTCGTACGCAACAAGATCGACCGTACCGGAACAGCGCCTGGGATGCGTTTCATCGACGGACGGACCGAGATCGCAATCGCGGCAAAATACGGTACCGGCATCGATACGCTGAAGCAGCATCTGATTGCAACGCTCGGTTTTCAAGGTCCACAAGAAGGGGAGTTTATCGCCCGACGACGCCACATCAATGCCTTAGAGCAGGCTCGTGAGTACTTACTTACAGCAGATCGTTCCTTGCAGAAAGCAAGCGCCGGTGAGCTGCTTGCGGAAGACCTGCGCCAGGCGCAGTATGCCCTTGGCCAGATTACCGGGGAATTCACCAGCGAAGATCTTCTAGGCGAGATCTTTTCCAGCTTCTGTATCGGAAAATGATTCCGTATCGATTCCGTCGCCGCGCACTTCTTGTCCGCGCGTCAAACAGAACTCAAACGGAACTGGAGTATCCGGGCGCCCAGCGCCGCCATCCCGAGGCCAACTACGAGCCCGATACCGACCTTCCGGACCACCAGCTTGATGGCGAGCACAACTCTGCTGTCTCCCGTGTCGGCGCCCACGGCCAGAGCGATGAACAGAAATAGGGTGGGCACACAGATACCGTCGTTGAGCCTCAGCAAGCGCTCGATGCGTTGCTCTGCCTCCTGCATCCATGCGGTCGTCGCCAGATACCCCTCGACATGCTCGTTGGGCGGCGTCCAACTGCCGTTTCTAGGTTGAACAGGCCCCCGATGATGCACAGTGCAGGCAGGTAACGCTTGAGCGAGTAACCAAAGCGGCTCACGAAACTTCGCACCCGAAGGCGCGCCTGCGCGAAGGTCCCCTTGTGCGCAGGAATCGCGCGCAACCCTAAATCTACTGCGGGCATGGGCTGGTGTGCTTCGCCGCCGCTACGCCCGGAATCGGCGTACCATGCTCGCCAGTTTTTGCACCTCTTCGGGGCGCGGATCCTCCGCTCCATAGCGCAAGCTTAGGTACAGCTCGGTGATCGGCCACACCTGGGGCGAGAGCTGGGGCCGTTTGCGGCAGATTCGCTCGGCATAGGCGCGCGGTGCCTCACTCGCCTGTTTGGCAAGGCCTCCGCGTTCCAGTTTGCCGCAAAACCGCAGGTAGGCCCGGCTGATCGCCGAAAGCCTCGGGTTACCGGTTCGCCCTTGAGCGAAGGCTACCAGTAGGACCACTGCCGCAGCCGCTGCAACCATCGCAAGACCGAGCCATTGCTGGTCGAGGAAAGCGAGTCCCAAGCGGGACAGCAGAGCCGCTTGGTTCTCCCGGTCGTAATCGAGCACCCATTGCTGCCAACCCATGTTGAGCGCGTCGAGCATCAGGTGGCCCTGTCGCCAAAGGTCCATCAGAAAGCCGAGCTGATTCTGAAAACCGACTGCCATCCCGCTTCCCATAAGCCGCAAATCAATCGAATGCTCCACCCGTTCCGGGGCCACCGCGGAAGTAGGATCTACACGGACCCATCCCTGTCCCTCCACCCACACCTCGGACCAGGCATGGGCGTCGGATTGCCGCACGATGTAGTAGTCGCCGTGAGGATTGAACTCGGCCCCCTGGTAGCCGGTCACTACGCGGCTTGGGATGCCGGCGAGGCGCATCAGCAAGGTAAAGCTGGTCGCGAAGTGTTCGCAGAATCCGCGCCGCGTGTCGAACAAGAACTCGTCCGCCGGATTGGCGCCGAGCCGGGGCGGGAGCAGGGTGTACACGAACTCCTCCCGGTGGAAGAAATCCAGGGCGGCCCGCACAACTTCCGAAGGTGTCGTGTTCGTTTGCTCCCAGGACAGCGCTAGTTTCTCCATGCGCTTGCTGGTGTTAGCCGGTAGTTGAAGCGCCCGGCCGCGCTCGTCTGGCGACAGCGGGCCGGTGTTGTAGCTGAGGTGGGAGCGCATCTGGTAACGTAGTGGCGCGCGAACCGGCCGTTGCGCACGAAGCGAGAAATCCCTGTGGATCTCCATGCCGGCCGGAACCGTCGCCGGCAGATCCAGAGCGAATGCCCAGCGCCGAAAGTGGGGTTCCAGGGTGACACTGTACTCGACTGCGGCGTCCGAAGTGCTGTATTCCAGACTTGCGGGATCCAAGCTGTCGCCCCCAGCTAGAGTCCAGTCCTTGCCGTCGGTTTGCCAAAATACCAGGCCTCGCCAGTAGCGCTGCCGCGCCGGGGGTGCGCTGCCGACGAACTTGGCGCGGAACGCGATCTCGTCCGAGAGCACGAGTTCGCTGATGCTACCCGGACTCATCCGATCGCTGAATCCGCTCCGCCCTCTGCCGTCCTGCCCGCCCAGGCCCCAGAGCGGGCCCGAGATGCGTGGGAAGAGCACGAACAGCACCAGCATGATGGGGATGGCTTGCAACAGCATCGGCAGCGCCGCGCGCGCCGGTTGGGTAACAGAGGTCGAGGGTTGGACCCGGTGCGCCTCGCTAAGCAGCGCGACAAGACCCAGGGTAACCGCGAGCATGAGGGCGGTTATCGCGATGCTCTGGGCAAATAGGAACACGCTGGCGCAAAGAAAGAAGGTCAGGAAGACCGTAACCATCAGGTCGCGCCCCGACCCCAGTTCCAATAGCTTCAGGCCCAGCATCAGGAGCAGCAGCGACACGCCGGCATCGCGCCCGAACAGGCTGTGCTGCTGCGAAAGCACGAGCACGGTTCCGGCGATGCTGAGAGCCACCAGGATCCAGCGCCCGATCTTTTGCGTGCTGCGCAGCGTGAGCAGGCGCAGGGCAAGCACAGAAGCGAAAAAACCGCTGATCCAGGGGCTGAGATAGGGCAACAAGGGAAGGGAGGCGATGGCCACCAAGCCGGTCGCTCCGACGACCAACCGGGTTGCCACGACCGGTCGCTTCGCCGCCGCCCGCTTCATCCGCCTTGCGAGTAGCTTGCCAGGGCCGCGAGGCACCGGTGCCGCTGTCCGGGTCCGCTGCCCGGTGTCAGCCGGCGGCCCGGAAGCCGCAGCCCGTAGATGCGCCCCACTGCGTCAGCGTCCAAGACAAACCGACAGAGCAGACGTAGGCGGTCCTCAACGCCGAGATAGCCGGGCAGTGCGTCCCAATCGAGCCATAGCAGGCTTGCCTGCTCGCTGCCGAACTCCTTACTCAGCACTCCCCTGTCCCTTGCCACCGCCTTCCAGTCGATCTGGCGCGGGGAATCCCCCTCTCGGTAGCGCCGCAAGCCCTGGAAATCGTCCTCTCCGGCCCCCTGATAGCCGCTTCGCGGTGTGCTGTGTTGGTCTGCTGCTGCATACGCCGGCTGCCCGCTGGCAGCAGGCCGCGGATACACCACACAACACGAGCCAAGATCCAGGTAGGACCAGGCTCTAAAAAGACCCATCGGATAGCAAGTGCTTACTTTTACTCGCAGCAGACACAGTTTGCCCCGCTTTTCCGTCGGCATGCAGAGTTGCACCCCTCGACGTCCGCGCGGCGGAAGGTCGAGTCGGCCCCCGGGTCCTCGTCGAGTCTCCGCGTCGAGGCCGAAACGCGGCCGCCGGTCCAGGTTCTCGAATTCCACAACGAAGGCGGCCTCCTGACCGGCGAATACGGGAGTGGCGTTGCCTTCCCGGATGCGCAGTCCGAGCAGGTTGCGCCAGGTGAGAAGCATGCAGACCAACCCCAACCCGGCGAGCAGGAAGGTGTACATGAGCCCCAGGTTGCTGGCGTAGTTGAGTGAGCCGAGGAGCATCGCCATGAGCGTGGCGGCATACAGAAAACCGTAGCGGGTGGGCAGGATATAAATGTAGCGCTGCCGCAGCATGTGGGCGCCGTCGGCCTCTTCGGGAGCCACCCGCATGAGCGCGGCTAGATGTTGCCGCAGGCTCTTCCGGCCGCGGGTGCGGGACCGCAAGACCGATGCCACTGCGCTCACGCGGGTACCGGGACCGAACTCAGGAGAACCTCGGAAGCGCTCTTGTAGGACTCCCGCTCGGACTCGGGGCGAAAGCGCAGGCGATGGTCGACTACCGGCTGCAGTACGGCCTGGATATCGTCTGGAATGACGTGATCGCGGCCCTCAAGAAGCGCCCAGGCCTTGGCCGCGCGCAGCAGGGACAGGCCCGCCCGCGGCGACAGTCCGGAGAGGAAGCGCGACGCACCACGGCTGAAGCTGAGAAGCTCCTGGCAGTAATCGAGTATCGGATCGGCTACATGGACCGCCATCGCCTGCCGTTGCGCCGCGAGCAATTCGTCCGGTGCCAGGGCTGCCTGCAACTCGGCGAGAAGATCGCGCCGGTCCTCTCCCGCCAATAGCATGCGTTCCGCATCGGGACCCGGATAGCCGATCTCCAGGCGCATCAGGAAGCGGTCGAGCTGCGACTCGGGGAGCGGAAAGGTGCCGATCTGATAGGTTGGGTTCTGGGTTGCGATAACGAAGAACGGTTCCGGCAGTGCTCGGGTTTTCCCCTCGACCGTAACCTGGCGCTCCTCCATGGCTTCCAACAAGGCGCTCTGCGCCTTGGGCGTGGCGCGGTTGATCTCGTCCGCCAGTACCAACTGCGAGAACACGGGCCCCGGGTGGAACCGGAACACCTGGCGCTCGCGATCGAATACCGCTACCCCTAGGATGTCGGCGGGGAGCAAGTCGCTGGTGAACTGAATACGCTGATACTGCAGGCCGAGCAATTGGGCCAGCAGGTGGGCGAGGGTGGTCTTGCCGACACCCGGCTGATCTTCGATCAGCAGGTGACCCCGGGCGAGCAGACAAGCCAGCGAGAGCCGCACTACCCTGGGCTTCCCAAGAATGACGCGGCTAGCGCGTGAGACAACTTCGTCGATTTTCGACCGCATCTGACAGGGTCTCGCTGATCTGCTGTGGCCGTCCGGCTCGGGCCGCCGCGCCGGCCGTTGCGCGGTGGTTGCACGCAGCCCTCTGTGCGACGGCATGAAGATATCGAGCGGCTCGCGATTGCACTAGAATATCATCCCCGATAAATCGAATCTGGGTGATGGCACAATGTTTCAGGCAGAGCGCTATGACGTGATCGTGGTGGGTGGAGGGCATGCCGGGACCGAGGCTGCCTTGGCCGCCGCGCGAATGGGCGTGCGCACCCTGTTGCTGACCCAGAACATCGAAACCCTGGGACAGATGAGCTGCAACCCGGCGATCGGCGGCATCGGCAAGGGTCACCTGGTGAAGGAGATCGACGCGCTCGGTGGTGTCATGGCCCGCGCGGCGGATCACGCCGGGATCCAGTTTCGCACGCTGAATGCCCGCAAAGGGCCTGCGGTCAGGGCGACCCGAGCACAGGCCGACCGGGTGCTCTACAAGGCGTACATCCGCTCTGTGCTGGAGAATCAGCCGAATCTCAATATTTTTCAGCAGACGGTGGACGATCTCTTGTTGCAAGGGGATCGGGTGTGCGGCGTGGTGACCCAGATGGGGCTGCGCTTTCGGGCGCAAGCTGTAGTGCTGACGGTAGGGACCTTTCTCGGTGGTCGAATCCATATCGGGTTGGCCAGCCATGACGGCGGACGGGCGGGCGATCCTCCCGCCAACGCGTTGTGCAGAAGGCTGCGCGAGCTGCCGTTCCGCGTCGGCCGACT
>JAHEIA010000005.1 GCA_024639625.1 Chromatiales bacterium | reverse complement strand
GAGCCGGGGCACCTGATGACCGCTCTGCTGGACCAGGAGGGCGGTACCGTGCGTCACCTCCTCACCCAGGCGGACGTGAACGTGCATCAGCTGCGCTCCGGGCTCGGCGAAATGCTCGATCGCCTGCCGCGGGTCGAGGGCATGAGTGGCGACGTGCATGTCTCGAACGAGCTCGGGCGGTTGCTGAATCAGACCGACAAGCTCGCCCAGCAGCGCCAGGACCAGTATATCTCCAGCGAGCTGTTCGTGCTCGCGGCGGTGGAGGATCGCGCCGAGCTGGGCGAGCTGATGCGCCGCTGCGGAGCGGCCAAGGGCCCGCTCGAGGAGGCGATCAACAAGGTCCGGGGCGGACAGGCGGTGAACGACCCTAACGCGGAGGACCAGCGTCAGGCCCTGGAGAAGTTCACCATCGACCTCACCGAGCGCGCCGAGCAGGGCAAGCTAGACCCGGTGATCGGACGCGACGACGAGATCCGGCGCACCATCCAGGTGCTGCAGCGGCGTACCAAGAACAACCCGGTGCTGATCGGCGAACCCGGAGTCGGCAAGACCGCTATCGTCGAAGGACTGGCGCAGCGCATCGTCAATGCCGAGGTGCCGGAGGGATTGAAGAGCAAACGGCTGCTCTCTCTGGATATGGCCGCCCTGATCGCGGGGTCCAAATTCCGCGGTGAATTCGAGGAGCGTCTGAAGGCGGTGCTCAACGACATCGCCAAGCAGGAGGGCAACATCATCCTGTTCATCGACGAGCTGCATACCATGGTGGGTGCCGGCAAGGCGGAGGGCTCGATGGATGCCGGCAACATGCTGAAACCCGCCCTGGCGCGGGGCGAGCTGCATTGCGTCGGCGCCACGACCCTGGACGAGTACCGCAAGTATGTCGAGAAGGACGCCGCCCTCGAGCGACGGTTCCAGAAGGTGCTGGTGAACGAGCCTTCGGTGGAGGACACAGTGGCCATCCTGCGCGGGCTCAAGGAAAAATACGAGGTGCACCACGGGGTGGAGATCACCGACCCGGCCATTGTGGCCGCGGCGACCCTGTCCCACCGCTATATCACGGACCGGCAGCTACCGGACAAGGCCATCGACCTGGTGGACGAGGCGGCCTCCCAGATCCGCATGGAGATCGACTCCATGCCGGAGGAGATGGACCGGCTGGACCGGCGCTTGATTCAGCTCAAGATCGAGCGCGAGGCGCTGAAGAAGGAGAGCGACGAGGCGTCGAAGCGCCGCCTCGGCGATCTGGAGAGTGAGATCCAGCGCCTGGATCGGGAGTTCTCCGATCTGGAGGAGGTCTGGAAGTCCGAAAAGGCCGCCCTGCAGGGCACCACCCACGTAAAGGAAGCCCTCGACCAGGCGCGCATCGAGCTCGAGACGGCGCGCCGGGCGGGGGATCTGGGGCGCATGTCGGAGATCCAATACGGCCGCATACCGGAACTGGAGAAGCAGCTCACGGTCGCCGGCGAGGCGGAGAAACAGCAGACCCGTCTGCTGCGCAACAAGGTTTCCGACGAGGAGATCGCCGACGTGGTGTCCAAATGGACCGGCATCCCGGTCTCCAAGATGCTCGAGGGGGAGAAAGAGAAGCTGCTGCACATGGAGTCCGCGCTCGGCAAGCGTGTCGTGGGGCAGGAAGAGGGGATCCGCGCCGTCAGTAATGCCATTCGCCGCTCCCGGGCGGGCCTCTCGGACCCCAACCGGCCGAACGGTTCTTTCCTGTTCCTCGGCCCCACTGGGGTGGGCAAGACCGAACTCTGTAAGGCCCTCGCCGCCTTCCTGTTCGATACCGAGGAGGCCATGGTGCGGGTCGACATGTCGGAGTTCATGGAGAAGCACTCGGTGGCGCGCCTGATCGGCGCCCCGCCGGGGTACGTGGGCTACGAGGAGGGGGGCTATCTTACCGAGGCGGTGCGCCGGAGGCCCTACTCCGTGCTCCTCTTGGACGAGGTGGAAAAGGCCCACCCGGACGTGTTCAATGTGTTGCTTCAAGTGCTCGACGACGGACGTCTCACGGATGGCCAGGGGCGCACCGTGGACTTTCGCAACACGGTGATCGTGATGACCTCCAACCTGGGTTCGCAGGTGATCCAGGAGATGGCCGGGGAGGAGAACTACGAGCGCATGAAGGGCGCGGTGATGGAGACCGTGATGCAGCACTTCCGTCCGGAGTTCATCAACCGGCTGGACGAGATCGTGGTCTTCCACCCCCTGGGGCGGGAGCAGATCCGATCGATCGCGCGTCTGCAGATCGACTATCTGCGGCAGCGTCTGGCGGAGCGCGACATGGAACTCGAGGTTGCCGATCCCGCGCTCGACCTCCTGGGCGAGGCGGGTTTCGATCCGGTGTACGGGGCGCGCCCCCTGAAGCGCGCCATACGCCACCAATTGGAGAACCCGTTGGCCGAGCAGATCCTCAGTGGGTCCTTTGGCCCCGGCGACATCATCAGCGTGGATGCGTCCCAGGGCCGGCTCAGCTTCAGCAAGATCCTGCGGGCGGAAGTGGTGAATTAGGGCCCCCGGTGGGTGAGGCGCGAGGCGGTCGGGTCGGTGATCGGCGGTGGCCAGGGGGCGCCAGAATTCACCAGAGTCTGGTGCGACCGCCCGTGGTCGGTGGATACGCTTCGCTCATCCACCCTACGGTAGGTTTTCGTTTCTGGTCTGCCGGAACCCGGACGGTGTTTCGCCAGGAGCCTGATTCACTGGCTACGCTTCTATGTGGGCTTGCCCCGTCGGCGTGATTCCCACAGCAAATTTGTACTTGAAAAGCGCCTTGTTCCCGCCATTCTTAGGGCATTCCTGATAGAAATACTGGGAAATGGCCGCGACGGGGAGCAGTCTCGATTGAGCCGGAGCCGCGGGCGCGGGTGCCGGCGGCAGATGTCTGTTCTCCTCGTGGCGGAAATTTGGTTAGTCTCGAGATATGGAGGATTTGCTGATGAAGAAGCGATGGATACTGGCGGGGGCGTGTTCGCTGCTGTTTTTGGCAGGTGGGGCGTACGCCGCCACGCCGGCGCCGGAAGGCGCATCCGTCTACATCATCGCCCCGCAGGATGGGGAGACGGTGAAGAGCCCGGTGCGGGTGCAATTCGGGCTGCAGGAGATGGGGGTGGCCCCGGCAGGGGTAGGGAAGGAAAACACCGGGCATCATCACCTGCTGATCGATGTCGACCAATTGCCGCCGCTGGACCTGCCGCTGCCGAAAGACGACCAGCATCGCCATTTCGGCGGCGGACAGACCGAGGCTGTCGTGGAGCTGGCGCCGGGGGAACATACGCTACAGCTGATCATGGGCGACGCCAACCACATGCCGCACGCGCCGCCCGTAATGTCGGAGAAGATCACGATCACCGTGGAGTGAAAGCCGCTTAAGCGGAAGGGCATACTGAATGAACGAAACTGCCCGGAAGTTAAGGGCGCTCCGGGGCGTTAGAGTCGAGGGCGTCTGCAGCAAGGATGCTGCAGTCGAGCCTCCAGGAAAGGAGGTACGGCGTCCCTCGGGTCGAATGAGCCGACGCGAAAATGCCTGAAGTGAAGTGCCATTGCGCTTAACCACGGATTGGGCTCCAGCGGATCGACGATGATTTGCCGGCAGTAGGTCGAGCGTTTGTTATGGCTGATGACAAGGCGGAATAGACTCGAGTAAGGTAATGCTGCTCCATCGGCTGCCTGACGCCAGCCGCTCAGGTCTGCTCTTCGGCGAAGGGATCGGCACCCTGGCGCCGATGCCCCGCCTGCTGTAGACGCTGGAGGTACTCGTCCCAGAACTGCTTGCGTTCCTTGCCCAGTCGATGCAGATAGCCCCAATCGTAGATCCCGGTCTTGTGCCCGTCGTCGAAAAAGAGCTTCACCGCGTAGTTGCCGACCGCCTGCACGTCGGTGATGGACACCTGTTCCTTGCCGACCTGGAGCTTCTCCTGTCCCGGTAGGTGACCGCGCACCTCCGCCGACGGCGAGTACACCCGGAGATATTCACTGGGGAAGCGGAACCGGCTGCCGTCGTCGAAGCCAATCTCGAGGATCCGTGATTTCTGATGGAGTTGGATCTCCGTCGGTCGGGGGTGATTGTGCATTCGCCTGTCTCCGCTTGCTATTCACCCGAGTTTGGGCCATGGGTATCGAGTTTCAAGCAGCGGGCGGGCCTCAGCCCCGCAGCCCCAGCGGGTCGCTCGGGTCCACCCCATCCATGAAGGGAACCCTGCGGTCGCTGCTCGTCACCTGGTAGACCTTGCCGATCCAGTTGCCGACGATGGCCTCCGCCGTGTCGTGCCAGGTGTTGTTGAGCTGGTGGCTGATCATTTGTTCGGGAAATTCGGGGATCTCCGCCCCCCGGTCCCGCGCGCTCAGCAGCCGACCCCGGTACTCGTCGAGGATCGCCCGCGCCTGTGCCCCGAAATACTGATCGGGAAACGGCGCATAGTCTTCCCTCTGCCAGCGCGCAAAACGCATCACCTCGCGCTTGTATTCCTTGAGCAGACTCACGGTGTCGTATTCCGGGTGGCCCTGAAAGTAGACGACGCGAAAACCGTCGTTGCTTACCGCTAGGTGGACGCCGGCCTCGTCGCTTTCCGCCAGAACATGCAGCCCCGCCTGCTCGAACTGGGCGCGGCTGATATCGTTGAAGCGCGAGTGCGGGACGTCGAACAGGGTGTTGACATCATTTACCAGGGGGTGAGATCGGTCGACCACGCGATGCGGGTACACGCCCCAGCGCTTGAAGCCCAGCGGGCGGCGTTTCTGGCCGTGATGAAACTGCAGAACGGCGTGGGTCGCCAGGCAGGAACAAAGCACCGAGGTCACGTTTTCCATGGCCCAGTCGATGACTTCGATCAGCGGTTCCCAGAACTGCTCTTGCGCCAGGTCAGGGTGGCTGACGTTGGCGCCGGTGATGATCAGGGCGTCGAGACCCGCCTCGCGCAGCTGCTCGAAGCTTTCGTAGAACTCCTCCACATGACGCTGCGCAGAGGCGCCTCGCGGCAGTTGCCGCAGCGTGAAGGGATGCATGTAGAACTGGGCAATCGGGTTGCTCTCACCTACCAAGCGGTAGAACTGACGCTCGGTGGCGGCCAGCGCGGCATCCGGCATCATGTTGAGCAGGCCGACATGCAGCGCACGGATATCTTGATGTGCCGCACGCTCGGGTTCGAGTACGGTCTGGCCTTCGCTGCGCAGACGCTCGAAGGTCGGCAATGGATTGTGGGCAACCAGGGGCATGCGAGGTTCTCCTTGGTTCAGCGGGCGGCCGCTCGGGCGATGGCATTTTCCAGTAGTTCGAGAAAATCGTTCTCGTCGCGCACTTCGGCCACTTCGTGCGAAGTGACCGTGTATCCGTGAGGTCCCGCTATGGCCTCGTAGCGCGGTACCCGTGAATGGAACAGGCGGGGAAACACCCAACGCGTGAACTCATCCGGGTCCATCTGCGCGGCAAACTCCAGCCGGTTTTCCTGCAAGTAGACCTTGAGCTGCTCGTCGAGGAACGCCGGCCGATAATACAGGGGCTTCGGATCCGATTGGGCGCGCTGGATCAGCTTCTCCTCTTCCTCCTGGTTGGTAACCTGGATGTATAGGATCAACGTGTGCTTGACCAGGAGGTCGATAACCTTGGGCTCCTGCAGCTCGCACAGGCTGCCGCCGACGTCGTTCACGAAGTGCTGGTAGCCGTAGATACCCCGGGCCTTGCGGATGAACTCCGGCACATCGTACATGGCCGCGATCTCGCCCTGGCGGTACATCGCTTGGCGCAGACGAAAGTCCTCCAGCGGAACCCCCCCGCGTTCCGGGTCGCCAAGCTTTCCCACGTAGCTGAGAACCGGGCCCAGGTCGTCCACCTTGATGTTGTTGCGGATGGTGATCCAGTCGCGGCGCAGCAGGTCGCGCAGCAGCGGAATCTGCATCGCCTGCTGTTTGACCAGGTCGATGATGGGTTCGTCGAGGTAACGGGTGCCGATGCGATAGTCGCCCGAATAATGAAACCAGTCGTAGCGACGCAGCAGCGTGGAAAGGTAGGTCTTTCCTACACCGGACATCCCCAGCAGGGTGACGCATCTGTGTTTCCAGGCCCGGAACTCTTCCACGTTCAGCTTCACAAAGATCTCCCGACAGGTCGCGAAGAGCAAAATTGTACGACATCCCGATAGCGCTTATCCGCTTTTCTCGGTGGCTGGTTTGCTACCATTTCGAATAGGTGGGATCGTTTTCCGCAGCAAGGGGTATTGGAAGTGCAGCAGGTCAAGCGGCGCTCAGCGGGTGTGGTCGTGGTAAGGATGACGCCGGGCGGCTGGCGCTATCTGTTGCTGCGGGCCTATCGTTACTGGGATTTTCCGAAAGGAGAGGTAGAGGCAGGCGAAGACCCTCTGGATGCTGCACGCCGGGAGGTGTTAGAGGAAACCGGGCTCGAACAGCTCGATTTCCTCTGGGGTCCCGTGTTCTGTGAGACACCACCCTACGCGGGAGGGAAGGTGGCCCGATACTATCTCGCCAGCACCGCTCAGGCAGCGGTTCGGCTCCCGGTGAATCCCGAGCTTGGCATGCCGGAGCACCAGGAATTCCGTTGGCTGGACCTGGCCCGAGCTGGGGGGTTGGTGAATGAGCGGGTGGGTCGCATACTGCATTGGGCGGCGGGGATCGTCGAATCGCAGGCCGCTGCACCCGAGTGATAAGGAGGGAGGCCGTGGCGCTGCTGCGTGGCAATATCTACGATGAAATCGAGATGCCGGACGTGGGCGAGTCATTCCAGACCCTGTTCGACGGTGGCGGACTGCGCATCGAGCGCATCGTCAGCTCGGAGTACCCGGATCCTAAAGTCTACGATCAGCCACAGGACGAATGGGTGATGCTGTTGCAGGGGCATGCCGAGCTGCAGATCGGGAGCCAGCGGGTAGTGTTGGCGCGCGGTGACTGGGTGATGATACCGGCGCGTACCCGCCACCGGGTCGTTGCCACGCGACCCGAGCCGAATTGCCTATGGCTCGCCCTGCACCTGTCGCCGGCAAAGTCTTCGCGGACCTATGAAACCGGGCGGGTCGGAACAGATGCGGTTTGAAGGCGCGAACCACCGGGTGGGTTTGCATCGGTTCCGGATGTGGTTGTCTGGCCGGCGGGATCGGTTCGCCGCAGCGGCGGGGTTCGCTCTACTCCTGGTGAACAGCGGGTGTGCGACCCGGCCGTTCCACCCGGCCGATGTCGTGCTTCCGGACGCCCATGCGGGTGGCAGCGCGCTGGCGGTCCATCCCAACGAGACCCTGTTCGCTTCGGGGGGCTGGGCCGGCTGGGTGCGACTCTGGTCCCTGCCCGAAGGGGACGCGCAGCGCTCCTGGCGGGCGCATGCGGGGGAGGTGAAGGGTCTGGTCTTCCCAGCAGGCGGCGAGCGGTTGATCAGCGCCGGGTACGACGGACGCATCGTGATCTGGTCGCTCGAGGGGGAGCCTTTGCACCAGGTCCAGTCTGTACGGCCGCTCACCGCTTTCGCAGCGGATAACCGGTCCGGACAACTCGCCACCGGGCACGGCACCGGCGAGGTGCATCTGTGGCGCATGGCCGATCTGACCGAACTCGCGGGCTACTCCGGCCCTGATTCGGCGGTCTGGTCGATTGCTCTGGATGGGCAGCGGGGCAACCTGGCCGCGGGTTTCAGTGACCGGAGCGTGGAGGTGCGGCGGGCCACGGGCGAGCCCCTGGCCTTGCCGCGACCGCCGAGTGCCGCGCGCTCTCTGGCCTTCTCCCCGGACGGCGAGCGCCTGTACGGCGCAGGATGGTTTCATCTGTATCGCTGGGCGCTCGCGGAGCCGCGACTGCAGATCATTTCGACCGAACATCGAGGCATCATCACCGACATTAGCTTTGGGCCTCAAGCCGATTACATAGCCAGTATCAGCCGGCAGACCGACAGCGCGGTGCTGCTGGTGGACCCCGAGAGTGGGGCGACCCTGCGGCGTCTACAGCCCCACGACCTCTGCGGGGCCGCGGTCAATGTCTCGCCGAGCGGCTCGTTCTTGATCAGCACGTCGGATGATGCCAGCGTGCGCATCTGGCGCCTGGATCAAGGGCCGTGAGCACTGCTCGCAGCCGGGTTGTGGATCGCACAGCGGACCCATGCTGCGCGGACAACCGCCTGCTTGCCAGGCAAGGAATTTCGACTCGGAACTGTGCCGTGCGGAGGGCAACAACGCTGTTGAATTCCGCGTTGATTGCGCTACTGGGTCAGGATGTCCCGCCACGGGTCTGGTTTGCTGCTTGCCCCGGGGGAGGTGTCCGGGGTTTCGTCGCGGAGGTCGAATGCGCATGATCGTTCATCTGTTTCTGGCCCTCGGGCTGGGCTATCTGGGGCTCGTAGGCTTTACCTACTTCTCCCAGCCTTCGCTGCTCTATCTACCGAATGTGGCAGGGCGGGCAGTGACGGCGACGCCGCACGACATCGGCCTGGAGTTCGAGGATCTGCAGCTGACGACGGCGGATGGGGAGACGCTGCACGCCTGGTTCGTTCCTGCCCGTCAGGCCGAGCAAACGCTCCTCTTCTTCCACGGCAACGCCGGCAATATTTCGCATCGTCTCGATTCGATCGCGCTGTTTCATGAACTGGGCTTGAATCAGTTGATCCTCGACTACCGGGGTTACGGCCGCAGCACCGGCAAGACCAGTGAGGATGGCACCTACCTGGATGCCCAAGCCGCCTGGGACTACCTCACCGGGCAACGGGGCATAGCCCCCGATCAGGTTATTCTGTTCGGCCGGTCTCTCGGGGGCGCGGTAGCGGTCTGGCTTGCCGGGCAGGTGCCGGCACGCGCCTTGATCATCGAATCCACCTTCACCTCGGTCCCCGACCTTGCGGCAGAGCTCTACCCCTGGTTGCCGGCACGCTTGCTGAGCCGCTTCTCCTACGATACCCGTGCCCGCGTATCGGATATCGAGATGCCGCTATTGGTAATCCATAGCCCGGGTGATGAGATCATCCCGGTACAGCACGCGGCAGCGATCTTCCGGGCGGCGCGCGAGCCCAAGGGCTATCTCGAGATCCAGGGCGGCCACAACGACGGCTTCCTGCTCAACCGGAAGCCCTACATCGCGGGCGTTTCCCGTTTTCTCGCAGCCTTTGAACCTAAAAAGAGCAGTTGACCGCTCCGATTTGATAGCAAGGCCCTGAACTGATGGGCTTTTGTGCTTGGCTATCGGTTCACCCATTTGGAGTGTCACGCTACAGGGCGGACGGCACACTTGGGGCGACCCATGGCTGTGTTGCAACTCCTTGGAATAGCTCGGCTATTCCGCGTCGTCGCGCCTTGCCCTGAGCCACCCCAAGCGCACCCTCCACCCTGTCCAACTGCTCTTTCTAGGTTGAAGATTGAGCTTCGGACTTGGCGTGGCGGGTTACCGGCGCCGACTTGCCTCGGGCTGGGGCGCCGGAGCCTGGGTTCGCGGCTGTTTCCCGGTCCCCGCCGCCGCATACAAATGTTGACTTTCCTGTTCTGTCGATTGGAATAAACTATTATTCGTGAGCATGGTTTTTCCCGACCGTTAAGGACTTTTGGGATCAATCGTCATGAGCTTGGCGTCATCGAAGAACAAATCTGGCAAAGGCGAAGTCATGGCCGACGAAAATCGTTTGTCTTTGTTGCACGCAGTCCCTGGTGGCAGTCCCGAGGCGAGGAGCGCGGGCACAGCGGTGATCGGCGCCCCGAACCGATACCGGTTTCGCCAGGTGCATATCGACGTGGCGCGCAATTCCACGGACGATTTCAATCCTCTGCACGACCCGAACAAATGGCACACGGTCGCTCGCAACCCGTTCGGCGGGACCTTGGTCTCGGTGCCTCAGCTCGAATGCCTGATCGAATACCTGGTGGGTCGAAACCGGGTCGGCACGGAAGCCCGGATCGCCCAGCGTTTCGGTTTGGACTTCTGCAACTATCATTTCAGCTTCGCCGGCGCCTTGGCCTGCGGCGAGGAATTCTCGGTTCGTCTGCGGCACGCCATACTGAAACGGCGCGGCGCGATCAGCCTGTGCAGTCATGTGCGGGTATCGGGCAGACGAAAGCTTATCCTTGTGGGTTCCGTGCGGCGGACCGCCAAGCCTTTGTATCTGCCCGCTGCTCAGTTCTCCGGGTTGACCGATCCGGAACAGCATGCCGATATCACCTATGTGCCCGGTACGCCCTACTTTCTGAAACGCAAGTTTCTCAGCACGGGCAACGCGAAGAATTTCGTTGCCGGCTCATTGGCGGATCAGGCGTACTATTTCGACGAGGTCTCCGGGAGGGTCAACTTCCCGGATATGATGCCGGTTTCCTATATCGCGAGCGCCCTCTACGAAAAGGGTGCGGCGGACAATATCGATTACCGCGTCAGCCCGATGTTGTGCGCCCGCCATCTGATCTCGGTCGACCAACGCTTGGCCAGGGGACTGGCCAGCAATGATCGGATACACATCCTGGTGGAGGGTCCCGCCATCGTCCGCGGTGCGCCGGCGCTCGCCGGCCTGCATGCCCCGACCTTGCGTTATTCCTGCTATGGGTTGATCCGGGACAGCCGCCTGTTGTTCCGCTCCCTGGTTTTCCTCGTCCCTTTGCGCTAACCGGCCCGTCGCGGCTGCGCTGGTCAGCTGGGAAACAGCCAGGTCCGGTTGCCGTCACCGACCTCGAGCATCGGGTGGCCGTAGAGCCGTTCCAGGTGCTCTCGTTGCGCTGCGTCTTCGCGCCTGCCGACCAGGGTTTCTCCTCCGTCGAAAAGTAGCATCCAGTGGCTGCAGAAACGCAGCGCGAGATTGACGTCGTGGATCACCATGAGGACGCTCCGGCCTCGGCGGCAGCGATCTTGCAGCAGCCGAAGCACCCGCATCTGTTGCTGCACGTCGAGATGGTTCACCGGTTCGTCGAGCAATGCCAAGGATGGGTCCTGTGTGATCAGGGTCGCCAACGCCAGGCGTCTGCGCTCGCCTCCGGAAAGGCTCTGCACACTGCGTTGCGCAAGATCTTCCAGACCCAATACCCGCAGCGCGTCGAGCGCGATACGGATTTGGCCCGCATCCTCCCACTGCCAGCTGCGCAGATGCGGGTGGCGTCCTGCGAGGGCCGTCGCAAGAACCGTGGCGGGAAAAGGATCTGTACTGTCCTGGGCCATCAATCCAAGTACGCGAGCTACCGTGCGGCGCCGCAGACGTCGCAGGTCTTTGCCCTGGACCTGGATCTCGCCGGATAGGGGCGCGCGCAGTCCGGCCAGGGTGTGCAGCAGGGTCGTCTTTCCGGCGCCGTTGCGGCCGAGCAGTGCCCAGCACTGGCCGGGCCTCAATTCCAGGTCGAGGTCGCGGCAGAACAGCCTGCCGGCGATGCCGATGGTTAGGCGTCGTGTGAGCAGCGTGGGAGCAGGCTGCGGGTTCATCGCGCCCCTATGGTGGAACGGTTGAGCAGGTAGAGAAACACGGGGACCCCGAGTAACGCCGTGATCACGCCGACCGGCAATTGCTGTGGCGAGAGCAGGGTGCGCGCGAGGGTGTCCGCGAGCAACAGCAGGGCGCCGCCCAAGAGTGCGGCACCCGGCAACACGATCCGGTGATCGCTGCCGGCGACGAGACGGATCATGTGCGGGACGACCAGGCCGACGAACCCGATGCTGCCGCCGATGGTGACCGCGGCAGCCGTGGCGGTGGATGCGAGCAGCAGCACCGTCGTGCGCAGCGGCAGCACCTCGACCCCGAGGGCGGCGGCCTGGATCTCGCCCTGCCCCAGCAGGTTGAGCGGGCGGGCGATCAAGACCGCCGCGCCCAAGGTGAGCGCGAGCAGCAACAGGGGGACTGCCGGTGTCGCGGCATCGCTAAGATCCCCCATCAGCCAGAACAGCATCCCGGGGATACGCGCGGCCGGGCTGACGCTGAGCAGGAAGCTGATCAGCGCCCCCCAACCCGCAGCTACGATGACGCCGGTCAGCAGCAGCCGCGTGGGGGCCCAATCGTCCCCTCTGCGGGACAGGCTGAACACGAGGACGGTGGAGAGCAAGGCGCCGAGGGTCGCGCTGCCGGTGATCCAGATCCCGGAAAGCCCTCCCAGCATGGCCAGCAGGGCAGCGCTTGCCGCGCCCCCGGAGACCCCTAGGACGTAGGGGTCTCCCAGTGGGTTGCGCAACAGGACTTGAATCAGGGTACCGGCGACGCCGAGCAAGCCACCTACCGCCAAGGCGCTGAGCGCCCTGGGGAAGCGCAGCCGCCATAGAATGCTGCCCGTCACACTGTCGGTCTCATCACCCAGGGCCGACCAGATTTCCGATATGGGTAGGGGCGCGCTGCCGACGAGCAGGGCAAGAAGCAGAGTGCCGAGACAGGTGCCGGTCAGGACCAGGAGCAGGCACAAGGTTCGCCGCCATGTGGCCTGTACGGGGTTGCCCGCAGGCCTAGGATCGGAAAACACAATCAATGCCCGCACCGGGGTCAGCCATTTCGCTACGCCGCTCCTAGGATCGAAGGCTGATGATCGACCAGCCGTGTTCTCGGGCATGATCTGTTAGTTGCGCGTCCGGGTCCACGGCAACCGGATGCTCGACACGTTCGAGCAGCGGGATGTCGTTGTGCGAATCGCTGTAAAAGGAGCTGCCCGCAAGATCCAATCCCTGCTCGCGGAGCCAGGTGGAAAGCCGTTGCACCTTGCCTTCTCGATAGCAGGGGACCCCCTGCACCTCGCCCGTGTAGCGGCCGTCTCGCAATTCGGGCTCAGTCGCGATTAGGTGGGGCACGCGGAGTCGCTCGGCGATGGGCGCGGTCACGAAAGAGTTGGTGGCTGTGATAATGAGCAAGAGGTCGCCGGCATCCCGGTGCCGCGCGATCAGCCGGCGCGCTTGCGGCAGGATGATGGGGTCGATCTTCTCGCGCAAAAAGGCCTCGCGCCAGAACTGCAGCTGTTGCATTGGGTGCTGTGTCAGGGGCTTCAGCGAAAAACGCAGAAAGGCGAAGATGTCCAGCCGGCCGGCTTCGTAATCGCGAAAGAAACGCTCGTTTTCGCGTTCGTAATCGTCTCGGTCGACGATCCCCTGCTCGGCAAGAAAGACCCCCCACAGATAGTCGGAGTCGCCTGCCAACAAGGTGTTGTCGAGGTCGAAGATGGCTAGGCCCATGGTTTCTGTTCCCGATTCCCCTGCGCGCCGCAAACAAGTCCCCTACTATAACGAAAATCGTTTATTGGCAGCACTTTATGTCTTGCTCCAGTTGTGGGATCGCGTGGGATTATGCAAAATCAAAGAGAGCGTGATTTTGTAGGAAAACTTCCTTGATCGATTCCCAAGGCTTCCGGGCGAACGTCGGCATCATCCTCTGCAATCAGCAGCGGCGGGTGTTTTGGGGGCGGCGTGTCGGGCAGGATGCCTGGCAGTTCCCCCAGGGGGGGATCAAAGCGTCGGAATCACCCGAACAGGCGATGTTCCGCGAGCTCGAGGAAGAAGTCGGACTGCAACAGCATCAGGTGGAGATCCTGGGCGCCACCCGCGGCTGGTTGCGCTACCGGCTGCCGAAGCGCTTTATCCGTCGTGACTGCGCCCCACTGTGTATCGGGCAGAAGCAGGTCTGGTTTCTTCTGCGCATCAAGTGCCCGGAAGCCGATGTCTGTCTGGATGGTTGTGAGCGGCCGGAATTCGACCGCTGGCGTTGGGTGAAATATTGGCAACCGGTGCGCGAAGTGGTCTACTTTAAACGCCGCGTGTATTCGCAGGCCCTGCAGGAATTGGCGCCGCTGCTGTATCCGGAGGGACATCCCAGCCGCCCGCATTCGAATTACCTGCGTCAGAATCGACGTTGACTGACGCGATATGCCACCCCGGAGAAACCACTTTGCCAACCAGGAACACTGGGACCAAGGCTGATTCCGTATGCTCGAGACGCTGCACCGAATAGTCCAGGCGGTAAATTCCGCTCCTGATCTGGAAAGCGCACTGCAGATCATCGTTTCGAGGGTAAAGAAAGCCATGGGCGCGGACGTGGTCTCGGTTTATCTCACCGATTTCGAGAGTCACGAACACGTCCTGCAGGCGACCGACGGATTATTGCCGGAGGCCGTGGGTGAAGTCCGCCTGCCGCTTTACCAAGGCCTGATCGGACTGGTCTGCGAACGCGCTGAGCCGGTCAATATTTCCGATGCCCATTCCCACCCGCGCTATCTTTTCGTCCACGAAACGGGGGAAAAGCGCTACCACGGATTCCTCGGTGTGCCGATCATCCAGAATCGGAAGGTCCTGGGGGTGTTGGTTGCCCGTCAGCTGGAGCAACGCAGCTTCGCCGATCAGGAGGTCACCTTCCTGTTTACCCTGGCCGCGCAATTGGCGGGTGCGATCACCCATGCCCGCACCAGCGGCGAACTGGCGTCGATGCAGGGCACACAAGAGGTCATGGCGCGTTATTTCGAAGGTCGCGCCGGGGCTACGGGAGTCGCCCTCGGTAAGGGCGTGGTCGCCTATCCCCCCGCCGACCTGAATGCGGTGCCGGATCGACCCAACGAAGATCCGGAGGCGGAGGCCGTGGTCTTCGTCGCCGCGGTGGCGAATGTTTCGGCCGAGATCCAGGCCCTCTGTCGCAGGATCGGCGGCAGCCTCCCGGCGGAGGATCGGGCGCTGTTCGACGCCTGGTTGATGATGCTCGACAGCGACACCCTGGTGACCGGTACGCTGGAAAGGATCCGGGCCGGGGGCTGGGCCCCGGGCGCACTGCGTGCCACGGTCGAGGAACATGCTCAGGTGTTCGACGCGATGGAGGACGTCTATCTGCGCGAGCGGGCATCGGACGTGCGCGATCTCGGTAGGCGGATCCTCATGCACCTGCAGAACCAGAACAGCAGCACTCCGGAGTACCCCGAGCAGACGGTTCTGGTGGGCGAAGATGTCAGCGCCATGCAGCTCGCCGAGGTACCCCGGGAGAGGCTGGCGGGGGTCGTCTCCGCCAGCGGTTCGAGTTTCTCCCACGTTGCCATCCTGGCGCGGGCCATGGGGGTTCCTGCGGTGATGGGAGTGGTCGGTCTACCGGTCGCGCGGATGGATGGATTGCGCTTGATCCTGGATGGCTATCGGGGGCGGGTGTACGCGTCTCCGCCCGAATCGGTGCGTGCCGAGTACGAGCGCGTGGCGGCAGAGGACCGGGAAATCAGTGCCGAACTCGAGGCCTTGCGCTCCCTTCCCTGCGAGACCCTGGACAAAGTCGCGGTGCCGCTCTACCTCAACACCGGTCTGGTGTTGGAAGCCAGTCTGGTGGACGACGATGAGGTGGCGGGTGTAGGCCTTTACCGCACCGAGTTGCTGTTCATGGTGCGCGACCGGTTCCCCGGGGAAGAGGTGCAGATGCGCAGTTACCGCCGCGTATTGGAGACCTTTGCGCCACGGCCGGTGACCATGCGCACCCTGGATATCGGTGGCGACAAGCCCTTGCCCTATTTCCCGGTGAATGAGTCCAACCCGTTCCTCGGCTGGCGCGGCATTCGCATCTCACTGGATCACCCGGAAATCTTCCTCACTCAGGTGCGGGCGCTGCTGCGCGCCGCGGAGGGACTGCACAATCTGCGTCTGCTGCTCCCGATGATCAGCACCCTGGCGGAATTGTACGATGCGAAAGTACTGATTCGCAGGGCCTACGATGAGCTTGTCGAAGAGGGCCACGCGGTACGGATGCCGCCGCTGGGGGTGATGATCGAGGTCCCGGCCCTGATCTACCAGGCGGATGCCTTGGCTCGGCGGGTGGATTTCCTGTCCATCGGCACCAATGACCTGACCCAGTATCTGCTGGCGGTGGATCGCAACAACGCCCGAGTGGCGGGGATCTACGACGACATGCATCCTGCGGTGTTGGGTGCGGTACATTTGCTGGTGAAGGTTGGCAAGGAGCGCAAGTGTGAGGTCAGCGTGTGCGGTGAGATGGCCGGCAATCCGACGGCGGCGGTTCTGCTGCTGGGTATGGGCGTGGACAGCCTCAGCATGAGTGCCGGTAGTCTGTTGCGGGTAAAGCGGGTGATCCGCAGCTTCGAGCAGCGGCAGGCGGAGGAGCTACTGGAAGATGCCCTGGGGTGTGAAGACGCGGCCATGGTGCACGCCCTGATGCAGCAAACATTGGAGCAAATGGGCCTGGGTGGCCTGATCAGACCGGGGAAATAATCGCCGTCCGCAACCGCAGTCCCGATTTCCTGCGATAGGTAGGGGTGCCTTGCCTCACCCTGTTATCTGTATATAATTACAGTTCATGCGGATCCTGTTGTCCTGCCCCTGTAACGGGGCAGACTCTTCCTGAGGTGCCCCATGAAGTTGACCCCACGGCAGAACGAGATCCTGGAGCTGATCCGTAGTTTTCAGCAGGAAACCGGTTTCCCCCCGACGCGGGCCGAGATCGCCAGGACGTTGGGCTTTCGCTCGGTGAATGCCGCGGAGGAGCACCTCAGGGCCCTGGCCCGCAAGGGAGCCATCGAGTTGCTACAGGGGACTTCGCGGGGCATCCGCTTGCTGGGCGCCGCAGCAGCGGTGGCCGAGGGATTGCCGGTAGTCGGGCGGGTGGCGGCGGGGAGCCCTATCCTGGCCGCCGAGCACGTGGAGGAACACTACCGTATCGACCCGGGTCTGTTTCATCCACGCGCCACTTATCTGTTGCGGGTGCAGGGCATGAGCATGTGCGAGGCCGGTATCCTGGACGGTGATCTGCTGGCGGTGCACCAGACTCGAGAGGCGAACCTCGGAGAAATCGTGGTGGCTCGCCTGGAAGACGAGGTGACGGTGAAGCGTTTTTGGCGTTCTCGGCGCTGGCCTCACCGGGTGCGGCTGCTGCCCGAGAACCCGGATTTCGCGGCCATCGAGGTGGATCTACGGAGTCAGCCGTTGGTGATCGAGGGTCGGGGAGTGGGGCTGCTGCGCAAGGGCCTGGGTGTTCCGCGGCCCTTGCGCAGTCGCTGAACAGAGCCTGACCGAGGGGTGCACATGGAACTCGAGAAGCTGCTGCGGCAGTGTCCGGGAGTGTGGCGCGCCGGCCGGCTCACGGAGCTGCCCCAGGCGGTGGTGCCGACGGCGCTCACCCGCCTGGATCGGGAGCTGGCGGGTGGAGGATGGCCGCGGGGTGCGCTGAGCGAGATCATCAGCGCGCAGCCAGGGCCGGCCTTGGGTCTGGTAGTGCCGGCGTTGGCCTCTCTCAGCCAGGGGGACGATTGGGTCCTCTGGGTCGATCCGCCCTATGTCCCCTATCCGCCGGGGCTGGTGGAGCGGGGGGTCGATCTGGCGCGCGTGCTGGTGGTGGATTCCCCCAGCCGGGGCGAGGCGCTGTGGATGCTGGAACAGGGGCTGCGTTCGGGGGGGTGCTGTGCGGCGCTCGCCTGGGTGGATCCAATCAGGGGCATGGAATTGCGTCGTCTGCAACTCGCCGCGGAGGCCGGCAATGCCATTGCCTGGTGTTTCCGCCCGGAAACCGCCGCTCAGGAGTCTTCACCAGCGGCCCTGCGTTTGCGGTTACGCGCCCGCGGCGAGGATCTGGAGGTGGAAATCCTTAAACGCCGCGGTGGTTGGGCCAAGGCGCCGCTGTCCCTGCGAACTCCCGCCCCGTGAGGTCCGCGCGCCGTGCGTTGGCTCGCCGTGCATCTGCCGCAATTCCCCCTGCAAGTACTGGCGCGGGGCGCGCAAAGGCCTGGGGCATTGGCCGTGAGTGTGCGTTGGAAGGGGCGGGAACTCATTCTGTCCGCCAATTCGGAGGCGCGCGAGCTTGGGGTGCGGCCGGGATTGAATCCCGCGGCGGCACGGGCGTTGGCGGCGGACCTGCGGGTGTTGCCGCGGAATCTGCAAGCGGAACGCGCGGCCCTGGAGCGGCTGGCGGCCTGGTGCGGGCAGTTCACATCCCTGGTGAGCCTGGAGCCGCCGGGCAGCCTGCTGTTGGAAGTGGCCGGGAGTCGCCGGCTCTTCGGGCGGATTTCCGCCCTGATGGCGCAAATTCGGCACGGCCTCGAGCGGCTTGGCTATGCGGCGCGTCTCGTGGCGGCCCCTACCCCTTTGGGCGCCTTGTGGTTGGCGGTGGCAGCCTCGGAAGCGCCGGTTGCTACGCGTCGGCAACTGCGTGCGCTCCTCTCCGCACTGCCCCTGGATGTGCTGCCGTTAGACCGCCGTCAGCTCGATGCCCTGAGTACCGTGGGGTTGCGCTCTCTGGGTGAGTTGCTGCGTTTGCCCCGGGCCGGGCTTGCCCAGCGTTTCGGCCCCGAGCTGCTTTCCTCCCTGGACCGCGCCCTGGGCCAGGCCCCGGACCCGCGCTCCGGGTTTGCCCCCCCGCTCCGTTTCCGTGCC
>JAHEIA010000229.1 GCA_024639625.1 Chromatiales bacterium | reverse complement strand
ACAACAGCGCCTTTCTGGTAGAGAACTACAACAACGTCAAGCGCAATCGATACGGCTTCTTCGGTGAGTGGGAAGGCGGCCTGAGCAAGGACTGGAATGTCGTGGCCGGCGCTCGCTATGTTCGGGTCAACTCCGACGCCGACAAGGTGGATGCGACCGGCCTGGGAATGAACCAGGGCAATGCGGATATCCTGGCGGCCGACTTCAACGACAGCAGCCGCAGCAAGGGTGACAACCTGGTCGATCTCGCCGCGGTCCTGACTCGTCCGCTCAACGACACCACTATTCTGCAGGTCGGTCTGGCCATGAAGCAGCAGGCTCCCTCCTACCAGCAGCGCTATCTTTGGCTGCCACTGGAATCGACCGCGGGACTGGCCGATGGTCGGGTCTACGTCGGCGATGTCGATCTCGACAAGGAGACCGCCTATAACTTCGACGTCGGTCTCGACTGGAGAGACCGACGGTCCTATGTGACCCCTCGCGTGTTCTACAAGAGGGTGAACGACTACATCCAGGGTACTCCCTTGTCTTCCGGACCCGCGGTGAACTTTACCCGCACCCAGGTGAATATGTTGACTGGCGGTCTGTGTATGACCGACCCGAGCAATCCTCAATGCATCCCCCTGCAGTTCAGCAATGTGGACGCAGAGTTCTACGGCGTCGACGCCGGCTTCGGAACTGCTTTCGGGGAGAACTGGCTGCTCGACGGCACCCTGAGTTACGTGCGGGGCAAGCGCCGGGATATCAGTGACAATCTGTACCGCATCGCCCCCCTCAACGGGCTACTCGGCCTGACCTACCAGGCAGCGAAATGGTCGGTCACCGGTCAAGGGGAGTTTTACGCGGCGCAGAACGATGTTTCGAAAACCAATGCGGAGCAGAAAAGCTCCGGCTACGCGCTGTATCATCTCTACGGCCTCTACGAGCCGCGCCGCAACGTGACGATTCGCGGCGGCGTGCGCAACATCTTCGACCGTTTCTATCAGAACAACCTGTCTGGATACAATCGAGTAAGCGCCGACAGCAACGGTAAACCAGCGGATCTGGCACTCGGGGAGCGCATTCCGGGGCCCGGGCGCAACTTCTTTCTACAGGCGCAACTGACGTTCTGAGACTCGACCCCTCGGTCTCGCGCCGCTCGCGATCTCGGCCCGCACCTTGGGTCGGGATCGCTTTTTTTTGCGCGTCGGTCATTGGCAGCGTGGTTCCACGCCCCAGGCCTGCATGGTGCGGCCGACCGCCATCAGCGACGCCCGCGCATACGTTTGCTTTCGTTCCGAGCTTGATTCCTGATTGAATCAAACGCATCTTTTGTCTTGGGTCGTTTTGTATACTTCCCGCTGGCGGTTGGCGCACGGCCTTCATGAATCGTAGTTAGTTTCCGGTTTTGCGCTGCCGGCCCGGAATGTCCGATCGGTCGCAGGAACGGAAATGCTTTGGCTTCT
Source organism: Chromatiales bacterium (assembly GCA_024639625.1). Lineage (GTDB taxonomy): Bacteria > Pseudomonadota > Gammaproteobacteria > Chromatiales > Chromatiaceae > JAHEIA01. The sequence goes on along the minus strand of JAHEIA010000229.1, from coordinate 4,274 downwards.
GTTGGGTTTGGTGGTCGTAGGACTGATCCTCGGTCCGCAGTGGTGGGTGCGCCGCGTGCTGGACAAATACCACCGCGTCCCCGAGGACTTTCCCGGCACCGGGGGTGAGCTGGCGCGCCACTTGTTGGATCGTTACGGTCTCGATAAGGTCAAGGTCGAGGCGACGCGGCAAGGGGACCACTACGATCCCTCTAGCAAGACCGTACGCCTGACCGAGGACAAGCTGAACGGGAGGACCCTCACGGCGATCACCACTGCCGCCCACGAGGTCGGCCACGCGATCCAGGATTTCAGCGACTACCCGCCGTTTCGCTGGCGGACGCGTCTGGTCGGTCTTGCTCAAGGCGCGGAAAAGATCGGCTCTTTCCTGCTGTTTGCTGTTCCTTTGTTGGCCGCGGTGACCCGGGCACCAGGCGCGGGAGCACTGATGTTTCTTGCCGCGATCAGCACCATTGGGGTCGGGCTGGTGGTGCAGTTGGTGACTCTGCCGGTAGAGTGGAACGCGAGTTTCGGCAAGGCGCTGCCGATCCTCGCCGACGGTGAGTACATCGATGAGAAACAGCTGCCGGCGGCGCGTCGGATCCTGCGCGCCTGCGCGTTGACCTATGTTGCGGCATCCGCCGCCGGCCTATTAAACTTTTGGCGCTGGATGCAGGTCTTGCGGCGCTGATGTGCGCCGTCTCTGGTTCGGATCGGTAACGAGGAGCCTCGATGATCGAAAGCCGGGTCCCGGTCCTGGGGTTCGCCGCGTACAGCGGCACGGGCAAGACCACGCTGCTCAAGCAGTTGCTGCCGCTTCTTGGCAGGAATGGTATGCGGATAGGGATGATCAAACACGCGCACCACAGTTTCGAGGTCGACACCCCCGGGAAGGACAGCTACGAGCTGCGCAAGGCGGGGGCAAGTCAGATGCTCATCGCATCGCGCCAGCGCTGGGCGCTGATGGTGGACCATGAAGAGCGGGCGGAGCCTGATCTGCAGGACATGGTGGACCAGATGGATCAGGAGCGCTTGGACCTGATTCTAGTGGAAGGCTTCAAGCATGAGCGCTTTCCCAAGATCGAGCTTTCTCGTTCTGCTTTGGGCAAACCCTTCCTGTTCGTCGACGACCCTTCGGTAATCGCTGTAGCGACCGATGCCGAACTGCCGGTGCCGACGCACCTGCCGGTGCTGGATATCAACGACGTAGACCAGATTGCGGCCTTTGTGCGAGACCGAGTCCTCGGCCGTTACGCGGACGGGCAAGCGCCGGAAACGCTGGTTTTTGGTTCGATAACCGAGAGCAAATAACCAGGAATCGTATTTTGAGCGTAAGCGAATTGGCAGGCGAGGGAGCTCTCGAAGCGCGCGACGATCTTGTTCGCCACTATCGTTGGTTGCGGCAATTCGGCTGTAACGATTCACACAGCGGGAATGCCTCGGTGCGCTCGGCTCAGGGCTTCTGGGTGACACCGACGGGCGCCTGCGCTGACACCTTGACCGCGGGCGACCTGGTGTCGTGCCCGGTCCAGGGGGCCTGTCCGGAGACGGCCTCTCTGGATGCCCGTCTCCACCAGGAAGTCTATCGCAGAAACCCCAATGCGGGAGCAGTGCTGCACAGCCATGGTCCTCATACGGTGGCGCTCACCCTGACAGGTGGGGATTTTGTGCCGGTGGACTTCGAGGGGCAGTACTATTTCCCCCGGGTGCCTGTGCTCGACGTTTCCTTTGACCGGTATTTGCAGGAGGCCCCGGAGCGGGTGGCGGAGGCCTTGGCTACGCATCGGATCGCGGTGGTGCGTGGGCACGGCGTATATGCGGTCGGTGAGACGCTGAACCTGGCGTACAAATGGACCTGTTCCCTGGAGCTCTCCGCCAAGACCGCTTTCATTGCACGGCAGGCGGGGAGCTTGGGGCAGTGAGCGGAACGGATTTCGCCTATTTCTCGGCCGTGAGGTAACAGATCCAGCCGGCATCCGCCTCGCCCTCATGCACCTGCTTGAAGATGCCGTCTGCTTCGCCGTTCTCATCCCAGCCCTGCCAGTAGACCGTGACTTTCGAGAAGCCGACCTCCTCCAGGAGTTCACGGATCTCCGGCAGGGTCCACAGGCGCCAGTCGTAGCTGAATGCCCTATCGAGGCGTGAGCCGTCCGGAAACGCAAAATGGATATGGCAGATCAGACCGCCGCTGATCGGCTCGTATTTGGCCTGTTCCCAGATATAGGTGAAACCCGCGTCGATCTCCCGTTCCTCGACGATATCGCGAAACGAGTCGTAACCGCCATAGGCGTCGAGGAAGCAGACGCCATCTTCGGCCAAGGCCTCGCGCACCCGCTGGAAATAGTGCTTCAATTGTTTGCGGTCCTTGAACAGCCAGTAACTGAAATTCATCGCGCTGATCGCGTCCGGCGGTTCCGTTTCCACTTCGAGTACGTTGGCTTGCAGGAGCCGAATTCGTTTGCGCGCTGCTTCCGGCAGCTGGCTGAGATTGTGCTCGCGGCCCCAGTCGAGAACCTCGCCGTCAATGTCGACGCCGATCGCGCGATGGGTCTTCCTCTGCCGTACCCATTCGCACGCCACATTTGCGGTGCCGCAGAAATCCTCGCGTAGCAGTTTCGGTCTTCGCCCGCGCAGCTTCTTGAATGTGTCGTCGATGAATTCGATCTCGGATTGTGCGTACTGGACCGATAGTTCATAGAGCCGATGGCGGTCCGCCTGTTGAGCCAGGCTGGGGCCCTTGGTGCACGATTTCGGTTTCTTTTGCGGGGGCATGGCAGTCGCTATTCGTGTACGGAGTGCGCTGGCAACTATACCGAAAAGTGACGAGTGAGCGAACCGGAGGAATCGATATTTTCGGGGAGCATGGGACACGGATCTCTTGCCGCCGAAGACCAGTAAGGAATTTGCGAATCGGGGGGATCTGGTTTACTCTTTCGCCTCTTTCGCTCTGGCTCTGGCCCGGTCGATAGAGCGAGCCCGGCGAACGGCCAGCAGGAAAGCTGGACTGGATGGGCACTCCAGGGATGGATCGAAGTCGCGCAAACTGAGTCATTGGAGAGGTGTCCGAGTGGTTTAAGGAGCACGCCTGGAAAGTGTGTGTACGTTAATAGCGTACCGAGGGTTCGAATCCCTCCCTCTCCGCCATATCCAAAATAAAAACAACAAGTTGTAGGCCTCTCAAAACCCTCGGTACGGTACAACTCGAGCGCCACAAGCGTTGCTAATTCAGTGAGTTAGTCTCCGTTATGTGCTGCCCGGACGTGCTTTCGTCGTCCAAGTTAGACACGATTTTCGCCATTACCCCTCCGCCAAGCTTCATCGTGCTGCTGCACTCGTCGAGGTCTGCAAAGAACCTCTGTAGTCTTGGTCGAATGCTGGTTTTTGGTAACGGATAGCCTGACCAGGCGAATCAATAGCCATCCGTAGCGACCGAATGTTCAACTTGATCGCTTAAGAGTGTCGGAAGGTAATTCTCCGAACAGCTTGTGGTAGTCCGCCGCAAACTGCCCCATGTGCCAGAATCCCCAAGAGTTCGCCACGTCGGATACGTGGGTTTTGGACGGGGCCGCGCGCCACAACTCCCGGTGCACTCGGAACAGTCTGTGGCCCTTGAGATAGGCCTTGGGCGTCATCCCGAGCTCCCGCTTGAAGAGATTGATCAGAGTGCGTTCCGATACCTGCGCGTCAGCGCACAGTTGGGCAAGCCCTAAAGGGCTGTCCCCCTGGGTCTCCACTATCGCGGCGGCCTTTTCCAGCAGGCGCCGTTTTCGCGGAGGGATGGGATCCGGCCAACGGCCGGTGCTGCTGCGCAATATCTCCTGCAAGATGGAAAACAGCCGCCGTTGAAAACCTTCAACCAAACGCGAGGCCCGTTTTGGATTGCTGGCTGCTACAGACACTCGCCGTAAATGGTACCGCAACTCGTCGAGTAGCTGCGGTGGTCCATGAATGACGGTTTCCCTGGGGGGGAGCACCCGGTCCAGTGCAGGCCCTCCGAATCGGTCAAGAAACTCTGCCAACTCCTCCACGCAGACGCTGAATGTGGATTCGGAGAAGCCGGGCCGGCTGACGGCCGCGATTTCGCCGTGGGTGGGGAATGCAAGCAGTACTTCCGGCCCAACCCGGTGGCCGAACCAACTCATCTCCGGGCATGCCTTATCCGAAAAGGCGAAGGTTCGCATCTTTCTCGGCGTGGCTCCGCGCTGATCGACGTGACATCCGAATCGCCCGTGGCACACCAGCACCCCGTCCACCTGCGCTTGCAGTATGGAATGCGGGAGCCGCGAGGCGTCCAA
>JAHEIA010000004.1 GCA_024639625.1 Chromatiales bacterium | reverse complement strand
TCAAAGCGTCGTACAGGATCTTCATGGACTGGTCAGAAAACGTTGTGCCGTCGCTTCCGGCGACCGTAAGATGCACGGCCTTCTCGAGCTTCTGCCACACCCATGTCGCATGTGCCTTGCCGACCAGCCCCGAGGTCCTAGCGAGCCACTCGAAATCCTCAAGTGACACCGCCCGCCCAAATGTGCGTACTGTGGTCGGCGCTGCGCTGCGGGCGTCTTCGCGGGTTTCCGCATCGGCTCCACCATCCGCCGGTAACGGATTGGTGACCGATCGTAGACCCACCGGCCGCTCCAGTGGAATTGCGAGTTGATCCGCCTTTACACGCCCCTCCAACCCCAGTCCGGTGCGATAACGAGCCTTGACGTTCATCGCGCCGCTGGGTACACGCGCCCCTGTTTGGCCGTCGCCAAAGGTGATCTCGGTTTCGGCATCATCGTTCTGTCTTGCGGTATACACGCGTTCCGTTGGTTTCCGGGCATACAGGCTCGGCACCTCGCTCCAGAGCTCTCCGTTGATACGGACCTCCAATTCCGCCACGCCCTTGATGTCCCGCGCGCTCGGCAAATAGGTCAACGGCATCCGCGAGAGACGGTATTTCGCGAACGCCTGTGTGGGGTCGCCATTGCCCAAAACTTGTTCCGGCTGAGTCTCACCGTGGCTCGCCTGAGACAGGTTGCCCTGCAGGGTTGTAGGCGCCATCGCCTCGGGCACCGGGGGATCGAAGTCGATGAGCAGATGATCGGCAGGCTCCCCCGGCGACGCCGGAATGGTCTGCGTCGCGGTTACCTTTGCGAGGTGCCGGGTACTCCCGTCGTCAAGCAGGATGCGGCGGCCCTTGTCGATTCCCTGCAGACCGGGCGCATCGGGCAGACGGGCAACGATACGACCACCCGAAATGCGCTGCGGATAGTCATACTGCCGAAACTCGAGATCTGGCGTGGCGACTTGAAATATACGCGTCGCGCGACGATCGGCGATCGGCCCGATACCCTCCCCCCACAAGTTCCATTCTCCCCATCCGCCCGCGGTCCAGCCGCGTGAAACCATGGAACCGTCAGCGCCTCGCGCGTACACATGCAGCGTGCCGACATCGACGACAACCGTTGGGGCCGATGCAAGGTTGCCCCCAAGCGGGATCCAGGGGCTCCAGGAGTCGCCGGTACGCGCGATCTGCCACAACTGGTTATCCTCTCCGCGCACAAATATGTCGACGCGATCCGACCCCGTCGCAACGACCGCTGGCTCGTCGCTTGCCTTGCCCGCAAGATTCAGCCAGTCGTTCCACTGCGTGCCCGTCCAGCGGCGATGGATCAGTGCGCCTGCATCGTCGAGCGCCACTACATCTAGTCGATTGGGCGCTGTGGAGACCGCTGCGGGGGCACTTGCCAGCGTGCCTTCGAGTTTTTCCCATCCCGACCAAACACCGCCGCTGCGCGCCTTGCGCCAGAGGCCACGATCCAGCCCGCGCACGAAGACATCGATTCGCGAGCCGCCCCAGGACACAGTTGCCGGTGCCGAAGTCAGCACACCGCCGAGCGACTGCCAGTTCGTGATTGCGGGGGCCAACTCGCGCACCCACAGGGCGAAATCGAGCCCACGCACCAGTGCCAACAAAGCGCCGCCCGAGAGAACCAGCGGAACGGCAGGCGATGTGAGCACGCCGCCCCGGTCGTGAAAGGTGCTCCAACTACCCGCGGACCAGATACTGTGCCGCAAACGACCGCGCGCATCGCGCGCCAGGATATCCCAGCGCAGCGCCGTGGTGTGGACCACCGACGGGTCATCGGAGGCCGATAGGTTCCATGCTGCTGCCCATGACCATTGCGCCCCCGCGAAGTTCGGGCTGAGCTCCATTACCGCCCCGGCGCCATTGCGCGCCACGACATAGCGCCCACCCCCGGGCACCGTGGTCGCTGACGGCTTTCCGCGAAGGGTATGCCGCAGCGTTACCTGGGTAACCGTATCCCGCAGCAGGCCGAGAGTTTCCGGCGCGTCTTCGGTCGCAGCGACCACTGCAGTACGCAAACGCACGGGACCGGTCTCCGCGGAATCTATGACTAACTGCGCGCCGGGCTGAAGATCATCGTAACGGGAGTCCAACGGGTAGCTGCGGGTACCTGCAGAAATGCTCATTTGATAACCCGCATCCCCGGCGCTTACCGTTTCCCAGCGTTTCGTTGGGTGGACCGAGGGATCGAGATTGAAGCGCTGGAAGCTGTCCGGGGCGTTATGGCCGAAGAAGCGCAGCCGCCGCGTCAGCTTTACCGCCCGCGCTACGTCCGGCCACAATCCTGGTACCTGAACCGCGGGTGAGAAGCGTACTCGCTCGGCATCGCGGGCATGCACCAGACCTTCCACGGTCTTTTCCTCGACCGTAGCGGGCCCGAAAAGCAGCAAACGGTCCCCAATGCTCAGTATGTCCGGCCGTCCGATCAGCGGGGCCTCGTCCGTTCCCTGGTGAAAGGCGTTAAAAGGCAACAGCGGCGCATACACCGGGAGCGCATTGATCCGCGCATCTGCCAGGATCTCCTCGAGCGCTTCGAAGGTTTGTGGCCGCTCGTCCTGGCCGGGTATGCTCATGACCTTGAGCCCCTTCTTGATGCGTGTCTGTGCGTTTTCATCCAACGCAAACGCGAGCACTGCAGTGGCTGCAAGCCCCGGCCTGAGCTGGTAACCGGTCAGACGCACCAAGCGCAGGACTGAATCGCGCTGACGCGCGGTGCGCAAATAGAGCTCGTTGGCGATGCGCTCGTTGTAGAACGCCAGCACGTCGCCTACGGCGGAGAACAGTTCGATCAGCGTGACGGCGTAGTCATCACTCTCGCGCGACGTCAAGAATTCGAGCTCCGCCTGCTTCGCGATCTCGCCCAACATGGCGGCGCGGAAGGTGCCGAATGTGCCGATCCGATAGGCGAGAGCGGATAGCCCCGGCCGGTTCCGAACATCCGCCGGCACAGGCGATGTCGGGGCCTCACAGCAACGACAAAAGCGTGTTTCAGGCGGCGTAGTCATGGTAGCCATCAGAGACCCCCAATCGCCGTGAGCTGGAGAACCCCGTTCTCGGGGAAGTTCGCGTCGTTATCCAATCGAGCAATTTCCATCTCCCCGATCGCAATCATTCCTCGATCCAGTTCATCGCGTTCCGCTTCCCAATAGCGTTTAAAGGTCGTAACGGTGGCCGACTCGACACCCTCCACGGCCTCGACGGCTGCGTACAGGCGCGACAGATAGACAGGCTGTCCGAAACTGAACTCCAGCAGATGGAAGAACCCCCGCGTGCCATCGGCAAACGCGCGATTGGAAAGCACACGGGCGACCGCCTCCAGCACGTCACCCCGAAAGTGTCCCGCCGCGACGCAAACCCGAAGCTCAATCGCCAGCGGCACGTAGCGCGCAGCGCGCACCACAAGATCGTAGCCCGCAAGCTTGAATCGGCGCAGGTACTGCCGCATCTCACGGGCAAACGCGGAGCCAAGCGCCGCGCCGCCACCCGGAAGTCGCACCAGATCCGATGCATCGACGGGGTGGATCGCGACGAACACCGTGTGCCAACTGCCGGTCCAGCGAAAGCGCGCCTCGGCTGCAGCGACCGCGGCGTGGCGCAGCGCCATCTCCTGCCAGTCTGCCTCCGTAACCGCCCGGAACTGGATGGCGCGGAACGCCTCCGGCGCCAACTGGCGCACTTCCTCGATGGTTTCCGGATCAGTTCCCAGACGCGCCGCCAGCGGCTGGTATACCCGTGTCACCGCCGCGAATGTCGCCGGACCAGCGCTGGGATCGGCTGGATCGGTGAGCTCAGCGGCGGATGGCTGCACGATATGCACCAGTGCGCCTGCGCCGATATTGCCGGAGCGGCCGTTACCGATACGCAAGCGTGCCGTAACGCTTTCCGCGGCCAACGGACGCCGCCCATATTGGTCGTCGCCGAAGCGCAGTGACGCGGCGCCGTCGTTATCGACCTCAGCGACAAACTGCTGGTCATAGGGTCCGCTGTCGAGCAAGTCCGGCACCGGCTCCCAACGCTCCTCGTCCCCCGCCGGGAAATGCAGCGTCAAGACGATCGCCGGCATTGCCTCTCGTACGTCGCGCTGGATGTCGTGGCGCCCGACCAGCAACCGATTATCGGCTGCGTAACGCGGGGATTCGGGCATCGGCTGCCAGGTCAGCGGCGCGTCGTCGAAGGCAAGCTGGGGCAAACGCCAGCGACCAACGCCGGGTGTCGGCGGCGTCAGGCCCGTGCGTACCAAGGTGCGACCGTGGTCGACCGCTGCCACGTTGCCGCGCGCGACGGAAACCGGGGCGATCGCGCCGGCCTCGGGAGTCTCTGCGCCCAGGCAGAGCGGCCAGGCCAAAGCATCGTCTTCGCCCCAGGCAACGCGCTGCAAAGGGAGCGCGGCTTGGCCCGGACTCGCGCGCGGCGTGAGCTCACCTCCCGCGAGCAGATTGCGATATACGGGATCCTCCGTATCCTCGGCCGCAACCAGCCGCACGACCTTTCGGCGCGCAGGGTTGGCATCGGCGGGAGCGCCGGTTACGGGGCTGCGCACCTCCTCGAGCAACAGGTAGTCGCCGACCTGAAGTTCGGGACGAAACGCGGTTGGATTGGCCCCCGTCGCCGGCACACCGAATAGAAAGGCCTCCCGGGCCCCCTGCGCCAGGCAGCATTCGGCATCGCCCCAGGCGTGAATGCGCAGTTCGTTATGCAGACTGGTCACCTGCGTGATCGCGGTGGTCTCGAACACCGTGACACCTGCGAGCGCCGGATCGGTGTCGAAATCGGCTTCTGGCGGCACGATGACGCGCGGGGCTCCGGTCTCCCCACGCAGTGCATTTCCAACCCGAGTCAGCAGCTTTGCGCCCGCCGGTACGCTACCGCTGGTTGCATCTTCCGCCTCGAAGTGCACGTAAGCGAAGGCATTCCGACCGTTGTGCATTCGATAGTCGACCAGGCGAGCATGGCGCGCGGCCGAGACACGGTGCAGACAGGTATCCAGATAACCCTCGGTCCCCACTGCATCCTGGTAGTAGCTCAGATAATCACCGACGTAGGCGAACATTTCGACCAAGGCGATCCCGAGATCCGCGGGCAGGCGCTCGATCCAGTCCGGATTGCGCGCCGGGATCAGATCCAGCATCAAGCGCCGGAAACTCTGGTAGTCCTTGGCAAGGTAGTCGAGCGATGGCTCATCGAGCGAGGCGGGAGGGCATTCCGGCGTTGCTCGGCAGTCGAATCCGCTGGGGCACCCGGCCTTGAAACTGAACCGCGCCTCCGAGCGCTCGGGATCGAGATCCGGGTCGGAAACGCGCAGCACATAGGTCGAAAAGTCGCCGTCCCGATCGACGAATACACGCAGCCGCAGCGAATTGCCTGGATCCGTTTCTACGGCGAGCACACGAACACCCACCACGCGCACGCCGCCGAGCACTTCGAACGCCTCTGGCGCACCTACCAAAGCGACGGGAGGCAGCTTCAGGAAAACCGCCTCCAGCCGATACTGCTGCTGCGGTGGGGCGCCCGGTTCGCGAACGAACTCCACGAAATCCAGTCCGTTGAGCGGATGTGTTGGCGCAAGCAGATCGCCGGAGCGTCGCTCGTCTTCGCACCAAACCTGGTTGTTACGCGAAATCACCATACTTTCAAACTCCCGACCCTGCCGGTATCGGATGCCGGAACAAGTCCTCGCGGACCTCGCCGGTGTCGCGTCGTTGGTAAACCACCGTAACTTCCAGTGCCGCCTCCTCGATCGCCACCGCAACCTGTTGGACCGATATCAGCGGATCGAGCCAACGGATCAGTGCGCCGTGCACCAGTTGCTGCGTCGCGGCGGCGAGCGCATCCGAGGCCGGCGCGAAAACGAGTTGCTTGAGACCACAACCGAACTCCGGACGGTTGACGCGCTCACCCGGGCTGGTGAACAACACCTGGTAGATGAGATCTTTCACATGTTCGTCGTCATGCGTCGTCGCCGTGCGCCCGTTGACATCGACGGCGAACGCAAAGTCGAGATAGGTCGCATCCGCCGGCATGTTAGAGCGTTCCATCGATGTCGAACTGTGGATTGACCGTCGTGCCGGCGCCGGTCGGGACGAAGATATCGATCGCCTCCCGATTGTCGTTCAGGTGTTTGACGACCGCCCGTGCGATGGCAACAAACAGACGACGCCGGTCACGCACCTCCCGATCGTTGCTATCGCCCGGTAATGTTGGAAGCCCGTCGATGGTGAGTAACCGGTTGAGCTGTTGTTCGATCTCTTGCGCCATGGAATTCGCGTAGCGCGAATAGTCGTTGGCCGTCGAGGTGAAGTCTCCGGGTTTTAATTGAGTGGCCATCACGTGCTCCTTCGGCTGGTTATTCCAACAAGACCTTCACCGACAACAGTGTCGGGTTCGGCGGCGGCATGGGCGCAACCGGAGGCGCCGGTGTGACCGGAAGGAAACCGCCGGCGAGTTCGCCCGGGTGGACGTGGGTGTTGAACAAGGTGACCAGCTGAGCAAGATAGGCGACCAACTGATCACCCAGAACGGCGGGATGCGCAGCCGTCTGACTGCCCTCCTGGATCAGCGGTCCCTCGAGCACCACCCGTGCCAGCCCTTTCACCGTCACGGTTCCTGTCGGCACGTTGACCTCCACCAGGTTGACACCTAGGGCGTCGGACAAAGTTACGGTTTGCGCCACGTCATCCAGCACAGCGGTGAGCCCAAAGTCCGATCGCCAGATCTTGGTTGTCGCCAGGCTCGGTGACCCTGGAGGCTTCATTGGCACCTCACCGGTCCCCCAGTAACAGCCCGAACAGATCGGGCGGGACACATCGCCGCCTTCGAATTCGATCCACACACCGGCGCCGATAGGCGGTACCGCGAAGAATCCTGCCCCGGTTCCCCCATAGGGCGCACAAGGGGTCGCCCAACCGGTCGGGATCTCCCCCAGAACCTCCGGCACCGTCGCCTGAATCCGTCCGAGATTCAATGGATCGACGTTATTCAGTACCAGACCCCGATACTTCCCCAGCACACGGTCGCGGGTCTCGGTGTCGCCTCCCAGCTCTGCGTTCTCTTGCGTCATACCTTGCCCCTTATGGAACCGCCGCCAACGGATCGACAAACACCTCGGCGCCGGTTAAGCCAACTGCGTTGCGCCAGGCGGAAAAGCGTTGTGTGTAGGCATCGCGTGTGATGTTGTGGCTTACACTGGATACGTAGTACAGACCGCTCATCTGACGGCCGGCGCCGCGCACCAGCACCGGGAGTCCGGCGAGCAGCGGACGGTTGTACTTGAGGCCGTCAACCTCGCCATTGGCTTGAATCGCCCGACTCGATTCGGTTGCTCGCGCCATAGCCTGGGCCTGGGCTTCCGCCGGACTGGCTGCATCGGTAGAGGCGGGCCGCTCGATCGGGGGCGGAATGATGCGCGCCAGCGCCGGTTCCAGGCCCATGGGCAGCTCGGTTGCGACGGGCCCAAGCGCGGGGATCGGCGCCCGGGTCCTCGGATCGGAGGACAGGCCCACCACCGATGTGGGCCGAAGCATATCGTTCGTCACACTGAAATCGGCAAGATTGGTCTGGGTTCCGAAATCGATCGACAATACGCCCTGGGGCGGGACCGCCGTCAGCGGTGGATGAAAATGTCCCATGTCCATGCCGGCCAGTGGATCCGGCTGAATATAAAATTCGTAGGAGTTGCGTCGGGCAAGCTGCCCGAGATAGACCGCGTCATTTGCCCGCTGGGTTGTGGTGGTATCCATCATGGTCCGAAGTGGTGGGGTTGGAAACACCGTGGGCAAGACTCCGTACTTGCCGAAGAGTGCACTCGCAACGCCGCTATCCGGCATGTTCGGCCAGGTGAAAGGCTGCTGTATGTGGGTCATCAAGGTGCCGAGTGCATCCATCCCCACGACCTCCAGCGTGGAAGCGCCGGGCTCGTTGCGAGCACCGAGCCGCGCATCCTTGATGTAACCGTTGATCAGGGTCTGCGGAATCCCCAGCCCCGCCGAGACGCTGATGCGTATCGGAACCAGGGGGCGAAAAATGTCGATCGCCATCGCATCATAGTCGCCGAAAAGGTTGCGACTCAGATCGAAATGCAAGCGAAAGATGGACGCCTGACCGACGGATGTTTCCACCTCGATATCCCGAAGCGCGTGCATGAACGGCGCCGGCAGCGGTGCAAATGCCACTTGGACCAGAAAATACGAGGGGATCAATCCCACTGCTCCTATCCCCCTGTACCCGGGGCCGGGACGCCTACACGGCGACCCGGTGTGTCCGTCAGATCCGCCGGTCGCTGCTCGCGGTTGGCATCACACAAGCGCCAGAACTGCTCCGGATCCCCGACCAGGCGGTACGCCAGCAGATCGGGGCGGTCGTCCTGCCGCACAGCCTCGGTGGACGCTGCTTGCAGCTGGGGAATGAACCGCATGCGTTTATAGTGGTAGGTCCGGCCCGCACCATCCGTCAGTTCGGCGTCTGATATGTATTCGTAGCGACTCCCGCGAAAAAACATATGCCCTCCCTATATTGGCAGCAGACCCTGGATCCCCGTCTTCTCACCCAGCGTATTCATCGCCGCCAGCACTTCCTTTTGAGTGAACGAGGCCATGTACACCCAGTAACCCGGGTTGGTTACGTCCAGGTCCCGATAGGTGAGGACCTTGAGCGATAACTCTGCACTGGCGCGAATCGGATTGAGCTTCTGATCGAACGCCTGCTCGCGAATCGACATGCTGTTTATCTGTACGGGCAGCACCCGTTTGGGTCCCCAGATGAGCAACGCCAGCGGGGCCTGCTCCCCCAGGATGAACGCGGAGCCTGCCAACGCCAGGGCCTCGTTGGCGATCACCATCGGATACGCCGGATAGACAAGGCCTTCGAGCGCGGCGATGATCGGGTGCAGTCCGTTGTCCACGGTCAACCGGTTTTGCGCAGCCTGCTCCAATTGGTCCGCCGCGTCGATCTCGACCGAGAAGGTGAGCGTTTCTTCCGGTGGACCGTTTACCCGATTGGCGTCGCCCCGTCCCCCACCTTGCGCACTACGGGCCTGCAACGACCGCGAGACCTCGTCCGGGTTGTACTGAAACACGACAATGGTCGGCAGCAGTTCGGGAAGTTGGTAAGCGACAATCCCGCCCTTCAGAACCTTCGGGCTACGGGGAAATTCAGAAGGCATGGCAACACTCTCGTTCTGGGCTGCGCAACCGGCTCGACACAGATCTGCAGCCGTTCGCCGACTGCGCGTGAGCAGCCACTGCGATCGCTGATCCGAACCGCGGCCCTAGCCTGATCCGCTGATAGAAGCTCATGGTCCTCCCGTACTCGCCTGGCAGGAAAATGCCGGCCGAGCGCCGCCGGCGATGCGGTGCGCAAATGCTTCGTAGCAGAACGAGTTGGCCTGCTTGGGGGCGTTCGCACCATGGCTCGCCATATCAAACCAGATGTGGAAAACCTCGTGCAGGAGGGTCCCCGCTCGCTCATCCGTTTCATCCCAAAACGCCTGGCACAGGACCATGAGACGGTTTCCCGGACAGGTAAACGCAAAATTGTCCCCACAGCTTCCTGCCTGACACCCAACGAGGCTCACATTGCTGCCGCCGCGGCACATGTAGCGCAGATAGCCGCTTTCCAGCGTCTCGCGCACCCGCCGGTAGCGCCTCTCGTGCAGGCGCATCAGCCGCCGATGCGCCGCATTGGTCGCCGACAGCCCGAATTCCTCATGCAAAATTGCCGCAAAGGTCGGGTCGATTGGGTCACCCGCAATTGCCGCGGCTCGGTTCGCGCTCAGCGCATTCTCGGCGCCCCGAGCCAGCGCGATTGCGGCCGTATCGGCCGCGGTAATCGCGGCCACGGCTTCCGCTCCCGTAAGGTTTGGATTCCGCAGACCGGTTTCGTGACAGGTGACATGCGAATCGATGACTCGGCGGCGCACCTGCCCGCTTTCGCCCCGTGCCTGTTGCACCGTATGCGCCAGCTCGTGAGCGATCAAATGCCTCCCCGCCCCGGTAGTGGGTGAGAACTGACCGCTGCCGAACCCGATATCGCGCCCCAAGGTAAATGCACGCGCATTGATCGACCGGGCGGCGCTCGCCGCAGCACGATGTGTATGCACACGCACACCCGACAGATCGGCAGCGAAACGCGGCTCGAAATAGCCCCTCAGCTGTGGAGACATCGGCTGCCCCCCCTGGGATAGCGCGGCCGCCGCACGATCGGCGCCCGTCGCACACCCACCAGCGCCATCCCCTTTGAGCTGAAGTTCCTGCTCCTCCTCCTGCCCATCGGTCTGCCGGCGTACGGTCTCCTTATCCTCTGCGGCACAAGCGGCGCACTTGCGCTGTGCTCCGGTGGGTACCGAGCCCAATGGTCCGGCCATCCCGCCGCCCATGACCTGCTCTGCGGCGCGGTCCGCCTCGCGCTCCAATGGGTCGTCCTGCGAGCCAACGCGCAGCTTCGTCTGCAGCATCTGGTTTGATTGTCCGCGACACGCAAACCGAGCCCGGTTGCCCACCGGGGTCTGTGTTCGCGCCACCGCAGCCTTTCGGGCTGTTCGCTGTTCAACCTTCATCGACTGCGTCCCCGCACTGGCTCTTTCCATGTCCACGCACCTTACTGGGTAAACGAGAAGGGTATGAAAGTCAGGTTTGCACCGAGTGTGAACAAGTGTTCCATCCCCGCCTCGCGAGTGGGATCGTAGGCATAGCCAGGCCCCGCAGAGACATCCAGCCAACGCCATCGATAGCCCACGGCCATGCCCGCCTCTGCACCGACTCCGACGCCACTGCCGCTAATCGCCAGCGACGGGCCAGCAAACATCGACACATAACCCCCGCCGGCCGATCCCGGGCGCGGGTCGCCGATGCGCACACCCGCGAGCAAGGAAGCAAGCATGGAGGGCCCCGAGGAAACCGGCGCAGGGCCCTCACGGGTCGTTTCGCCGATTACCGAAAGACCAACACCGAGTGTCGGGTTGAATATCCCGAGAACCGGCTGCTGAAACTCAGTACCAAGATAAAGTCGGGCTTGCCAGGTCGCCCGGCCCCGACCCGGAACCGCTACCCCGCCACTCAATGTGGGCCAAATCGCCGGCATGCCTAATGGCACTCCGTTTCTGATCGCCCCGACAAAGAGCGCGTAGGAGTCGGAGTTCAGCAGGGCCTCATTTGTGTCGAGGAAGGCAAAGCGGGACGTGTGCTCATAGATGTCGTCGACGCTTTGCGCTGTACCGAGAGACATACCGACCCGATGAGCACATTCGTGAATCAAGGTCTGCGCCCGCCGCTCGTTCCCATTGCCGAAGTGACTGTCGGTAAGACAGATGGGGGTCTGAACGTGCTGGCACGCTGGGGTGGCGGAGACACAGACGTAAGCGTTCGCATCGTAATCAGGATGGCACCCATAGCGGACATTCGTCTGCGAATCAGTCAGACAATCGCGGATGCACCCAAGACGGGTTCGCACGGTTTGCGCAGTACCGCGCGAAGCATCGTTGAAATACCAATCCAGGGCTCGCGTCGTTGCATCGCTACGGGGCGTCTCGCCTAAAGCGCGAACCGCCCCATCCACCAGTTCGATCGCGCGCGTAAAGTCGTTTCGGATTCCTGTGTGGCGACGGCCACAGCGCGCGTGTTGGCACGGATCGTTCGTCCCGCCAGTGCAAGCGCGTCCGTAAGATCGCGTGCTCGCTGATGCAGTAGACGCACTGCCAGAACCGTTTTCGCGCTGCACCAGCCGGCTTCCACCGCCAGCTCCTTGCTGCACAACATGCGCGAGCTCGTGGGCAAGAAGACGCATCCCGCCGCTGCTCGATGGGGCGTATTCGCTTCTGCCAAACGCAATGTCGCGCCCGAGTGTGAAGGCTCGCGCATTGATCGCCGATGCAGCGCGATGCGCCGGTGCATGGTCGTGGGTGCGAACGCCCGAAAGATCCTGTCCAAAGCGCGGCTCGAAGTAGCTTCTTACCTCGCTTGGCAACGGTCTTCCACTGTTGGATACCGCGGCCGCTGCACTTTCGCCACCGGATGCGTTCGGTCCTCCTACCCTGGCCTCGAGCCGCAGCTCCTCGTTCTTGTCCTCCTCCGCAGTCTGGCGGCGCACCATTTCTTCTTGTTCCGCGTGACACGCGGTGCACTTGCGCTGCGCAGCCGCGGAAGCCGTATTCAGTGGGCCGGCGAAGCCGCCGGCAATGACACGATCCGCGGCGCGATCTGCCGCCCGTTCCAATGGATCATCCTGTGCACCGATCCGCAGCTTGGCCTGGATCGCCTGGTTGGAACGCCCGTGGCAAGCGCACGCAGGCACACGAATTGGATCCGTCCGTGCGGCTGCCGACCCGCCTGTAGCGACCGATGCATGCGCTCTCATGATGATTTACCCCCGCTGCCACGTATAATTGCGCGCGCCACCGCATCTGTGATTTCGGCCTCGCTTGCTCCCGCCGGCAAACGCAGACGAAGGTTTGGAACGTCGAGGGATTGCGTGCCGTCCTGCGGCCAGGCGGCCGAAGCGAGTGCGCCCTCAAGCCCCCGCCGAAGCGCCTGACCCAGGTCGCTTGCGCGCGTGGCGGTCGGCGCACCCGAGATCCGGATACTACCGACCGTGATCCGTGCCTCTGGTGCCTTGCTGTTTCCCTGGTTCACCGATTCACCTCGCTTCCGCCCATAGCGGCCGGAACTCCTTGTCGAGTTTGTGGTACTCGGAGCGCGCCGCGCGCGCGATGTGCTCCATGCGAATGGGGGCATCCTCGGCGGCGGCGAGAAACGCCGCGTTCACGGCAATAACCGTGATGTTGCCGCCGGCAATATCCAGACGCGCGAGCGCATCCAGATCGATGCCTTCGGTCGGCGCTTGCGGTGGAATCGCCTTGCCCCAGATACCGCGCCGCAGCGCAGCGTCGGGGAACGGAATGTCGATTACGTAACGCAGCCGGCGCAGAAAGGCATCGTCCAGATGGGTCTTGAGGTTGGTCGCGAGCACGGCCAGCCCGGAATAGGCCTCCATGCGCTGGAGCAGATAACTCACCTCGATGTTGGCGTACCGGTCGTGACTATCCTTTACTTCGCTGCGCTTGCCGAATAGGGCGTCGGCCTCGTCAAAGAACAATACCGCGCCTGCCGCCTCGGCGGCATCGAACACCCGGCGTAGGTTCTTCTCTGTTTCTCCAATATATTTTGAGACGACCCCTGAGAGGTCGATACGGTACAAGTCCAGGTCCAGTTCGTGCGCGATCACTTCCGCGGCCATGGTCTTGCCGACACCGCTTGGCCCGGCAAACAATGCGGAGACACCCCTACCGCGCGGCAGGCGACGCGCAAACCCCCATTGGCGGTAGACCCGCGTTCGGTGGCGAATCTGGCCCACCAAAGCTTCGAGATCGTTGCGCACGGATTCCGGAAGTACAATATCGTCCCAGCCAAAACGCGGCACTATGCGCTCGGCCAGTGTAGCTACCCCGCAACTCGCGGCCTCGCGGCACGCAGACCACAACCCGCGCCCTCCGGGCTTTGACTGTTGCGCCGCGATTTCGGCAATCTGCGACGGACCCAGCGTGAATTGTTCCGCGACCGCATCGATCGCCACATCCGGAATGTTCTCCGCTCCCGGTGACTCGCGCCAGATCGCCGCCCGATCCGCAGCATCCAGTGCAACGAGCTGCATGGCCGGCGGCCGGTTGCGCAACGCGATTTGTTCCTGCGCGATCAGTATAAGAAAAGCATCGAGACCCTCGAGTGCATCCTCGGCCAGCTGGATTGCCAAGCGGCCCGCGTTCTGCTCGTCACCTAAGGCCGACTGAACATCCAGGACAATCGCGAACCGGGCCAGCGCCGCCTCGCGGGCGATGAGCGGAAAGCGCGCGCGCCGACCTCGCGTATCCTGGGGGAGAGTACTTGTCTCGAGTTCCAGCAGGACCAGCCCGAAGTGCGCGGCGAGCATAGCTGCTGCCGCACGCCGCCCGCAGCGAGGTGGTCCGACGATCAACACCGCTGGACGGGCCTGTGCTTCGAGCTCGACTGCGAGTTTCTCCAGGGCTTTCCGATGTCGGGTCGGACATTTCCCGGGCGTTACGTGGCGCAGGCAGGCCCGTACCCGTGGATCAATATCGCCCTCGCCCAAGAGGTAGCCGGCGATACGCTCATCCACGTGCAGCGCTGCCAGCGCATCGCTTGCACCCTCCTCCACCGCGAGCAAAGCGAAGCGCCGCAACGGTGCATCGGGACCCAGCCGCGAGCGCGCGTCCGCCCTGTCGGACGGCGCCGGCAGGATCAGCTGCTGCACAAGATGGGGAGTAGCGAACCCCAGCGAGACGCGATCGTGGGCGTAACCGTAGAGTGCCTGGAAGGCCGCATCGACTCCCGGCGCAAGGGCCAGCAACAGGACGTCCTCATCGAAAGGGGCCAACCCTAACGTGTTCGAAAGCTGGTCAATTGCCGCTGGTTCGCCGGACTCCCGCATGGCGATGCGCGCGGTATCGTATCCCCGTCTTGCAGCACCGATCTCCCCACCCGGCCCGTGCGCGAACCCAGGCTGCGCCAACTCCCGCAGGAGCCAATCTGCCTTAAGGTCGCTCACCACACCGTTTGCCGAAAGGAAGGTACCGGCCGGGGCGGACGTTCGCATCCGGTGGATGTAGGCCTCGAGCAGCACACGCAGCCACGCAAGGCCCAGCGAAACCACGTCACGGTTGCGATCGATCCAGCGACCTGGTTCGGCGACTTGGGCGGCGTCTTTCTTCTGTGTGCTCAGACGATTCATGATTCACGGCGTCAGTGTGTAATCGAAACCCGAATCGCGGCTGCGCGCACCATCGACCTGCACAGCAACCGGATAGGGGGCGTCACCAGGCTGCGGCGCCGGTAACAGCGTTGCGGCGTCACTCACGGGTATTTCCACCGATGTCGGAGTCGGTGCCGCCCAGGGATCGCCTGGTTGCGGCGGGCGTATCGCCACCGCGGCATCGCCGATGATGATTTCCGCGACGTCGGCATCCGCGTGCCACAAACGAGATCCGGCGACCTGAAGAACAGTGGCAGAGGGGCCACCGGCTGGCGCTACCGCGCTGATCTCCGGGACCAGTTGCAGCAAGGCGGTGTTGGATCGGAAACTTCGGTCTTGAGCAATATTGACCCCTGCACCAAGGCCACCCTCGACACCCTCAACCAGATGTTGCGCAATCACCTGCACTACGATGGGCCCCGGCTGCAGCCGATCGGCAACCGGGATCGGGCGCGGCGCAGGGTGATCCAGATCGATGGGGTATTGGTCATCCGGCACCATGAGGCGAATCCTGCCATCGCCCGGTGGACTTACCCGAATCGGTTCCAGACCGCCGAACCGAACATACAAGCGATCCGCCAGGGTATGCTCCGCGATGATGGTCACCGCATCTCCCACGCGCACCCGAAGTTCGCCGATCGCCTCATTCGGGCCCGGTGTTACATAGGTCTGGCGGATTACCGGTCGCCTGCGCACGATGGTGTGAATGCGGCGGGTCTCGACCGGTTGCGGTGCAGGGTGCGGCCCGGTTGATTCGATCTGTACCACCTTGACGTCATACACCACCGACCGACGAAAATTCTCTTCCGACAAGGCGGACCAGACCTTCGTCAGGTCATCCAGCTCAACCGGATGCAGCACAAGCTTGGCCCGTTCGTATTCGTCGCGCAGGGCGGGATCCAGTATCGGCTCCCCGACCGTCCCGGCGGCCGAATTGGTAATGGCCAGCGCGTCAATGCGACCACCATGCTCATGCAGTACGCGCATGGCGTCCCCCAATAGTGTCTGGGCATTCAAATCCGAGTCTGCCGTATCCTCGGTCGCGCTGCGCGTGGTAAGCAGGTAGCGAAGGTTCAACGACAACGGCGGACGTCCGTAGGCCGCAGGGTGTCCCTGTCCTGGGACCTCCTGGTTCTTGAGCTGCGCATTCTCCATGACCTGAAACAGGTAGATGTTGACCCGTGCCCCGGCCACGCCCGACACGCTGACGTCCGGTGGCGCGATGGTAACGCTTGCCGGACTCGTCATCCTGTCCAGCAACAGGGTGCGCAGGGTCCGACTCACTGCCGCGATGGCCGAGTGGTCTGCCACTGGATGCCCCTAACGAGGCCTGCCGCGCCGTGCGCTGCGGTAGGCCGCAAAGCCGCGCGTGCGTTCGGGCTGCGAACGCTGCGGCAACGCGGGTGGCTTCGGCGATGCCACCACCTCCACCTCGATGCGACCGATCGTCACGGAAACGGAGTGCGCTTCTTCACGCCGCGGACGCGGCTGGGGCGTCCCGCCGATCTCCGGCGCAAGCCCGTGCACGCGGTTTCCAATAACTGGAGCGACAGGGGTGCAGGCCGGTTCATCCACGAGTGCGGGCGCAATGCCTTGGTCCTGCACGGACGGGCTCACCGCCCTCTCGGTTTCGGGCTGCGGCTCCAAAAGGACCGCAGGCGCCGAAGCGGCATGCCGATTCGGTTCACGATCAGCAACCCGGGACACCTCTTGGGTCGGCAAACTAGCGGTCTCTTGCACACTTTCCGTAGTTTGCGGCAGCGGCTGCGGTGCCCCCACCGGCACTCGAGGTGCGAGGCTCTGGGGTAGCGGCGTCTCGATGCGGATTTCCGGTTCCATTGATGCCCGGGTGCCCTGCCGCTGATACTTTGCTGCTGGCGCGTTGTGCGGCAACGGCTCGGCAGGCACAGGACCCGGCCCCCCCGGTCGTGCGTGTGCTTTGATCGGGGGATGCGTACCCCTTCCCGCAGGCGCTTTGCTCACCGGCTCTTCCGCCGCGCAAGCCGAATCGGCGAAGCCGAGCCCTGTACTGTCGCCGGTGCCGCGCTCAAAGCGCGCTCGCGGCCGCGGCACCGCCAAGACAGCGTCGCCGGCCCAACCAAGACCAGCGCCGCGGCCTACCACCGTTTCGAGGAAAGCGGCCATGAGGCTAGCCCCCTCCTGCCACCATCGCCAGATAGCGCCGACGACGCGCTACCGGCAGGGCAAGAATCTCCGCCTCGCTCCAATGATAGGCACGCGCAAGCTGATCGACCTCCGCGAAGATCCCGTGACGGCTCGCCAGCTCCCGCAGCAGAAAGGTGCCGGCATCGACTACCGCCGCGAATCCGGCGTCACACACGGGACAACGCAGTGCATAGCTCATGTTTGCCTGCGCGTCGAGTTCCGAAAAGGTCGCGGAAAGTGGTTCACGCAGCTGCGGGCGCCAGTCGTCGACGGTCAGCGGTTGGCCGTTCGCATCTATCACCTCGGCGACGCAGCGTTCAAGTACCAGATCGGCCGCTTTTGCCGTGTCGCTAAGGGCGGCTCGTGCAGCCAGTTCCTGATCACTGCCATTTGGAACGCGAAAGCGCACCTGCCAGGTACCGCGCTCCGTGTCCAGCGCAACTTCCCTCGTCAACGGGGGCGGGATGGCGCCGTCTGCCGGCTCTATCGCTTTCTCGTGGGGCGCAAGCAAACACTCTGTGGCGAGCTCGAATTCCACCGTTTCGCCGCAGGCGTTAGCCGGGCATTGAGCAACGGCATCGAGCTGCTCACCAAAATTCGCCCGATAGAGGGCGATCAGAAAGCGCTCCCGATCGCCAATCGAGAGCAGGCGTGCATCGTTGGGTGTGAGATTTCCGAACCCGTCAATACGGCAGGCCGCAGCGACAAGCGCCGTAATCCGCACAGCCGGTACCGCAGCCAGCCCCAGGTCGGCGAGGAGGGCTTCGTCTTCACCGATGAGTGCTCGCACCCGGCCCGAGGCGAAGCAGCTTCCGTCGCGCCAAAGTCCTTGTTCAAGCCTGACAACCATGTCGGCAGCCATTGGGACCTCCCGTCCGCTGGCTTATGTCTCCGGTTCGTTGAAGCTCGGTTCGGCGGGCTCGACTACCGCGAGGTCGCGTTCCCATCCCTCGTTTTCGAATTTCAGGGTCTGAATCGCTACCGCATTGGCATTCGCGTCGAGCTCGGGAAGTGCCTGAAACTCTGATACCCAGCAACGATAGACATTGTAGGACAGGACCTTCTGGCCGGCTTCGTTGAACACATCGATAATGACATCTTTGCGGAAGTCAGCCAGCGAGACTTCGGAACCCGCTCCCGCGCCAAAGTTCCAGACCTTGTTTGCCCACTGCTCGAAGTCGATGTCGTGGGTCACACCGCGCTCCAGCGTGATGGCCTCGAAGCTGGATCGCCCCGGAGACTTCCGGCTGGTTGACGGATCCCCTCCCTCTCGGTGCTCCACGACTTCCGTGGTACGCTTCAATGCCGACACCTTGCTGACTCCTGCAACGTACCGGCCATCCCACTTCACGCGAAATTTAAAGTTCTTGTAGGGATCGAACCGACGCGGATTGACCGTAAATTGTGTCATGGCGATGTCTCCTTACACCTCGGTTCGACGGGCGATCTGTTGAATCTTGAGAATCACAAACTCCGCAGGCC